>WJOQ01000049.1 GCA_009618505.1 Clostridia bacterium
CTGTCCTCTGCTGCCTGAGAAGCAGTCTCAGCTAAACTTTCCTCAAGTTCCAGATTACGAAAACGCTCAGCTTCCTGAGCAGAAAGCTGGCCCGATTCTGACAAGCCTAAATTCGTTTCATATGCAGAGAGAGGAAAGAATTCTTTTTGGAATCGCTCCTGGCCGCCCTGCCAGGGATATCCCTTTTTGACCATTTTATAAGGCATCTTTTTATCTCCTTCGTCTTATCGTTGGTATAGGTCTTGTGTAGCTTACAGGTGGGGCTGTAATTGCCTCTGTTTCCGCTATTTGGCCCCCCCCATAAAATCTTGCGAAATCTTCTGAATTTTTTCTGCGTTGTGCTTGCAATTCTGCGTCTAGTGTGACTAACATTTTATTTCCTTTCTATAATTTCTCTGGGAGTAGTCTTGGTATCTACTCCAAAACTCTTTAGAAATTTTGGGTCTGCTCCTAACCTTTGTCCTAGCTCGTTCAGAGTCATATTTCCCTTTTGAAACTCCTTGATCAGGCTTTGACATTTTTTCTCTGGATTTGGCTGACAATATTGTCGAAAAAGGATTACTCCTCCCGCCAAGACATCACACACATCACAATTATCTGATATATTCGTTTCCATTGTCTCCACTCTTTTGAGTTATACCGATATATTCTAGCCTAGCAGGACTCCCTTGCTCTAGTTTCTTCCGTATAGCTCTGATTTTGAAGTTGAATTGTCTTGCCTTCTCAAATACAGATTTTGAATATTGCTCAACTTTTTTCAGAGGCTCAAAAAATTCGTAAATTTCATCAGCCGTAATAGAGAGCTCCTCCCACGCTGGTCTATTCGGACAGGCCCCGGTAATTGCCTCAGAAGCAAATCCTAACAGTTCCAAAGAATGATTAGTAACGCATTCTCGACACCAAAGAATCTCAACGAGTTTTTGTTTCAGCTTTTCTACATCTCCAGCGTATTTCTCCAGGGCAATTAAATCCGAAAGGTGATCCTCGAGAAGTAACTCAGTCGAGAGAGTTTTTTTAAGCGTATATTTATTAAACCGCGTTTTATCTTTGGTCAAGTCAATCATTGAATGAACTCCGATTTAGGGGGAAGATTTGTCATCGTAGGAGTAGGGGCTGATGTAGCAATATTATCCATCGTGACCTGCCTTTGTTGCGGACTCAGATTTTTCATGAAATTAAAGAATCCGCCCATTATCGTAGATTCGATGGACTGATAGATTTTCAACTGGTCAAAAAACGCCTTTAGCGGCGTTCCTGTATTGCTTCCTTTGCTTTGAAAAAAGGCCGGCAAAATTATTTCGGCAGCATGACTGGCTCGTTCCAATAGCCAGGCTCCCTGGGGAGTTAGAACTTGCCCGGGCTGAGGTTGCTGTCCTGCTTTTTGAGCCTCTGTTTGGGCTGCCTGAGCCGTGCCAATGTCTTGCTGAAATTGCTGCGTTGCTCCAATTACCTTTTGTTCTTCTGGAGTTAGCTTCCCCTGAGCTTGTCCGGGCTGTTGCCCTGGTTGCTGTTTCCCCTGTGCTTTCTCTTTGTCTTGCTCTGCCTGAATTTTTGCTAATTCCTCTTCTGAACTTAGTTTTGTCTGTGCTTTCTGCTCCTGGCTATCTTTGTTTGATAAAAGAATTTCTATTGTGTCTGTCTTTTTGGTATATTTCGTTAAAGTCTTTTCCATTGCTCCTAACTTAGTTAGAACCAAGTCAATTTTATGGACGGGTTTCTTGCTAGCGGGAGTTTTTTTCTTATCGGGATTTTTGGCCATTTCCTCAGCCCTTTTTATCAGGTCTTTGACCTGTTTTTTTGTAGGCTTGTCAATGATTCTCTCTTCCTTTTTGGTATGCTTTTTCTTGGCCATTAGTCAAAGAGTCCCCCCTTCTTCTTCAAACCATGCTCTTCCTGGTATTCCTCAATTTTTTCCTTGACGTTCACCTTACACTCGTCACTGGTGCAGATAGCCTCAGCAAATTTTGAGCCAGTAGGATCCTCATTCAAAAGTTTTTCTGCGTCTTCTTTTGTATAGAGTTCAGCAACTCTCCTCTTCAAGCCTGGTATGTTCTCTACGTCGGCGAGAATTGCTTCTAGTTGAGTCTCATACGCATTTCTAGGGATTAAGGGGCTCAATTCTTTTTCGGTCTGACTCATTGTGTCCCATTTCTTAAGTGTCTCACTATCGCCTTTTGATACTGCTATAGCTTGAATCTGCTCCCCTACTTTCTTCATTCCTTCCTGGAAATTTTTTTGCATATTTTTGACTTGACCATTAATTGCCTCAATCTTTTTGCTAAAGTCCTGCCGGTCTCTTTCTGCTAACTTTTCTTTGGCTAGAATACCGCTGATGTCTTGTTCTGTTCCTACCATTATGGTCTCCTTTGATTAAATTTTTAGTGGTTCTCCTGGTTGCCAAGAGGGAGTCTCCACTTCAAAGCAATATCCGCACTTGATACAACCTAGAGTGTTATCGCGAAAGTCAAAAAACATTAGAAAACCGCATCTCGGACAATAGGGAATCTTGCTTCCGCTATCCCTGCCTTTTGGTTCAATACTTCCCCCGATAGCTTCCCGCACCAAGTTACCTAGAATTGTATTAATATTACTGCCCTTTGACTTAGCATATCGTTGGAGGAATGCATATTCTTGGTCGGATACTTTAGTTCCCGCGGTCTTCATTCTTATTCCTCTCCGGTCAAGATTTTTAGGACCCTGACACATTCCTTAATGAGACTTTGCCTTAAATCTTCGTAGAGAATCTTCCCCCGGACTCCAGTGCTGGAATCCTTCCTAAATCCCGGTTCAGCCTTTCCTTCAGTGAGTCCCCGGACCAAGTTACCTAGAATTGCGTTGACATTGCTTCCCCTAGCCTTAGCATAGTCCTTTAGGGCTTCGTATTCTTCGTTGCTTACTCTAGCTCCCGCTGTTTTCATTATTATTCCTCTTTGGTTAAGATTTTAAGGACCTTTACGCACTGATTCAAAAGACCTTCTCGCAAGTCCTGGTATTGATTATTTTCTACTGCTTCCCGGAGCGTTATGCGTCCTATCTCTGGCATTCCCTTACCTCTTCCCCGGGGTTCCCGAATCGAAATAAATTGAGAAACTTCTGGGTCTATATGGTCGTACGAAAAGGTATAAAATTTATTGGCTACTTTGCCTTTTTGAACCCTCATTACCCCTGTTCGTTGTATTGGCTGATGATGTCCGCAAAATTCGCATTTCGTCATCTCAAATTGCATTTTTAACTCCAAAAAAAAAGACGCTTAACTAAACCTCTGGAAAATCCAGATTTTTAATTGAGCGTCGTTTGAGTCTTTTTGGGCTTCGCCAAGCCTTTCAACTCTTACTAGCTTCACCGAAAACTTGCTTAAAAATTCAAGCCTAAATCCCCAGTGTCGCAGGCATTTTATCAAAAATCCAAAGACTAATTTCTAGCTAACTCAGTTTTTGTCAACTCTTGACCAGACAGAAGTAACTAAAGTTACATCTGGTTAGTTTTATAGTCTATCAGACTCTTTTTTTTTGTCAAGTCTCTTGAAAATCAAAAAAAATCTGGATTAAAATGTAGTTCATTACCATAAAATCCTTTACGCTAATTATCCTATAGCCTCAAAAGAGCAAATTAACTATTCCAGGAAAACCTTTAGTAATTTTTGGGGGGTTAAGTTCTTTCAAAATACCAGGGAAGAATAAAGGATTTTACTTGTCCTGTAATTTCTTACAAAGGGGAGGTATGATACTTCATTTCTTCTGAGATGAGGGCAGAATGACCCCTGTTTGGAAGTCTATTTCTGGAAAGTAAGGCTATATCTGGGAAGATTCTATTTTGAGCATGAAATCATGGGAAAAATCTTAAGATGACTTTTCCCGCCTCTTGACAAAAAAAATGGATCAGTTATAATGTTTGAAAGTCAAACTTGAAAGGAGTTAAAAATGACAAAAACTTTTAAGACGGAAGCTAGCACAATAAAACTTTCAAAAAAAATGACCAAAGAATTGCGACAATTGAGAGAAAAAGAGGATATCTCCAGTATGAGTGACGCTCTTTTTCTGTATCTTGACCGGAAAGCTGATGAGAAAGTGGAGAGATTAAAAAAGCAATTGAATTGGAAGGTAACAAAGAAACTTCTGGATGCGATAGGTAATGGAGCTTATACCAGCATGCTAGACATTAAGGAAATTAAGGAAGAGTTGGGTCTACACTCATATTTTGAAATTATGACCATGGTTATGGTGATAGGATTATCTAGGGCGATTGGACCGGAAAAAATAACATCTGATCCTGATGGCCAGAAGAAAATTAAAGAAGCGATTAATACTATAGAAAAGAATGCTCCAACACTTGAAAGAATTATCAATGCAGGATTGGCACAGGCAGCAGATTATCAAAAAAAGTATCCACTAAAAGAAGGGCAAGAGCTCAAATTATTCTCATAAAAAGAAAGGAGCCGGCCGAAACCGACTCCTCTCAATAAGGGCATATCCCCAGGGTAGGGAAAATAGGCTATTTGAAGCCCGTTTTAGCCCCTCTTCCCTACATACATAGCAAAGTGCCCTGATAGTGTCAAGAGGCAGGAGAAAATGTCCAAGAAAAACAGAAGCAAATCGGCGGGCTTGGCTATCCCGCTATCATATAGACCGCAGGCAGGTTGAGCTAGTTGCTCGATTACTCCTTTCTATCTCTTCCTGTCCTGCGGGAATGGAGTAATTAGTGGAAGACCAGGATATTAGCGACCGAGAGTTATCAGACATAGTCAAGAAGAGACAGCAAGACATAGAGAATTACAGGAGAAACCGAGGGCAACCCACGCCCTCAAAAGACTCGCTGGTAGGTTTGGCTAAGTCTGGGAAGCAGAAGAAGAAGAGTTACAGCAAGAATAAATGGGAAGGGCCAGACAAAGATTATACAAAGATACCCAACCAGTTCATTAAAGCTACTTATAGACAATACCTCAGACCTAATGAGACTAAGGTTCTTCTGTATCTGGTTACTAAAACCTGGGGATGGAAAAAGCGGTCAGAATTTATCCCCTTAAAACAGTTTGAGAAAGAGCTGGATATTTTGAAGCCGCATATTTCAAGAGCCTTGTCTAGCCTAGCACATAGAAGAATCGTTACCAAACTCGGTAACAAAAGGTATGCAATACAGTCTGACAGTAGCTTATGGCAGGATAGACCGAGAAAAACTAAGGATAAAAAGCAGAAGTTACCGAAAAAGTGAATGGCTGAAATTCAGACGTTACCAAACTCGGTAATAAAACGTTACCAAACTCGGTAACGACCGTTACCAAACTCGGTAACGACAAAAAGTGATAACTTGCTCCAATTCTACAACACAGCGGTCATGAAAGACACTATCTTAAAAGACACTAAGAAAAAGATAATAAACCAAGAGACAAAGACATTCGTTTCTCTCACTTTTTCTTAAGTCAAAACCTTAAAAATCAAAAGCATAGTTAAGAAAAAATCTTAGAAAGGGAAAAATAATGATAAGGACACATCTGACCTATCACTTGACAAATCTGTCAGGTCATAGCGATTTCACTTTTTATATACAAAGAGGAATTTTCTTTTAAAAGAGGTTTAGGAGATCTTGATAAATAGGCTAGGGAAAAAGGTCAATCTATGCGAAAAGAACAAAAGCGAAATATAAAATATCTGAAACGGGAAGAATGGCAAAAGCTAAAGGCTAGTATTGATAATGTCCGGGATAAGCTCATAATCGGCCTTCTCTATTCAACCGGTATGAGAGTGGGGGAACTAGCTTTGGTCCGGACCGAGAATATAGATTTTGAAGAAGGTTTTATCTGGATCCCCTGGGAGAACACCAAAACAAAAACTGCTAGAACTGTATATGTCCCCGGGGAAACAGTAAACGACATCAAGGCTTATCTCAGGCTCACCAGGAGAAAGGAGCGGCTCTTGTTCGGCCTGACAAAGAGAAGGATCCAACAGCTTGTCAAAAAATACTCAGAGAGAAGCGGGGTTGTCTGTTCTGCTCATACTTTAAGGCATACTCACGTAGTCCACGCCTTGATGGATAAAGTCCCTATAGCAGCAGTCCAAAAACAGGTAGGTCACAAGAGGCTAACCACTACACAAATATACTCTGACTTAGCCCCTGAGCAGGTCAAAGAAGCATATGAAAGAAGGGAGAAATGAAGGCAAAAACAAAGCAAAAGCAAATTGAGGTTGGCAGGATTGTGCTCTCAGATGAGCAAGACCTTGTTGCGTCTATTGTGAATGACGAGAAGCTGGATATCCGGGTTTTTATGAATACAGACAGCTATACCGGACCGACAAAGAGGGGAATTAGGTTTTATCTGTTCGATGATATTTGGCCTGAGTTTAAGAAGCTCATTGAGAAAGTTGACAAAACTTATGAGGAGCTATGAAGAAAATAGCAGAAATAGTCTTAGAAGCGCAGGGGACGCTCGGGAGGGTATTATCACAAACATCTATATCGGAAAAGAGAGCAAGTTCTGCTAAGGGAACTTGTTCATTACCAGGTGATATTACCAAAAAGGAATCCCATATAGCTCAGTCCATTGCTAAAAACCAAGAGGTAGTAAATGAGCAAGAAAAAGAATAAAAACAAGATAGACGAAACGATGATGTATTATGCCCAGAAAAAATGCGAGGTCTGTGGAAAGTTGATAGTTGGCCGTAGCCCGGGCTCCTATCGAGCAGCAAATTCGGACTTAGGGAACAAGTTAAAAGCACATAGAGAGAAGTGTCAAGAAAAATAAATCCACAGCTCCATGCACTAGGGGAAAAATAACGATATGGTTAAATTCCTAAAGGGGAATATTTTCCCTAGGAGATACTTAAGGATAAAGAAAAATATAAAGTTTGGGAGGAGCAGATATGAACAAGGAATCAAAGAACAAGATAGTTTACTATGACCCTGATAGTAACCTGGTTCAATGCCTCAAGTGCGGTTACATCTGGAAGCCCTTAATCAGAGATTACAAGGATTTTGATATCAAGGACCAGAAATGTCCTAACTGCTATGAGGCAAAAACAAGGATTCAGCCAGGGGCAGAATTTCAACCCAGGTTATAGGAGTCTTTGAAAAAATAGACTATCGGGCAGGGGTAGGTAGATAAGTTCATATTTTAAGAGATAAGCCCTGTTTTGACCCCTTAAAAGAGAGAAATGGAGCAGAAAGGGGAGAAGTTACGCTATGACCCACTGCGTTGTGAATTTGTCATGAGCAGAACGGGCTAAGGAAGGATTTTTGAATGGCCTATATAAATGACGAGAGAACAGCCGAAATAAGGAATGCCCTGGCTGTTATTTTGAGAGCCTCGTTTGACAGTAAACACCAGGATAGACTTGAGGATATAGTTAGGCAGGTGGGAAAGATCGGTAAACTACTGCCTCAGAAAAAATATTGAGAAGGCTTGGCCCGGATAGGCGCCTAAGACCAAGCCCCCACAGGAGAGAATCGATGAAGAAGACTCCCGGAAACAAGTATAACGAATTTCAGGAGCGAGAGCAAATCAAGGCGTTCTTATCGGAAATTCGGACTCAAAATAATGCCATCGGCAAGCGTCTGGCTAGTATAACAGCGATAGTTAAGTCAATGAGAGCCAGCCAGCTAGGAATTGACGTTATGCTGACGGATCTTGAGGAGGAAATAAAATAATGAGTAAAGAAAAAGTGTATCGAGGAATAGTCAAGAACTATAATGAAAAAAAAGGGTATGGTTTCATAGCCAGGTTTGATAAGCAGGGAGATCTCTTTTTCCACGTTTCAGATTTGGTGGACCGGAATCATAACCCGCAGCAAAATGATGAGGTAGAGTTTGAAGTGGCCGAAGGCAGGAAAGACAGGCAAAAGGCAATCCAGGTCAAAAGAGTAGTGAAGTAGAGAAAAAAGGCTTTGATACAGGCTCATACAGGCACTTTGGCAGGAGAAGGTGAAGCATATGACTCATGGAAAAAGGGGCAGTGATGGTGCAATTAAGCTTTTCATTTCTTAAGAAGAGAAAGTGTTTTCTCTGTGATAGCGAAGAAAATATCGAAGAGCACCATATAGACTGGAATCATAAAAATAACAGTCCAAGTAATCGTTTACTTTTATGCAAAAGATGTCAGGTCGAAATACACAGGGATCCTAGAGATTACCATAACTATTTGAACTTGGAAGAATTGAGAAAATTAAGGGATAAGATTAAGTCAAGAAGGGAGGAGGTGAGGAGATAGTATGGGGGTAATTAACTTTCATGAGGAAAAGGAGATCTCAAGGAGAGTCAAGAGCAGTCTAAGAAGAAGAGGGCTTAAAGTTGACCTGGAAACCGAAGAATGGGAGATACATGGCCCGCATCCACAAATGAACTACCAGGTCTATGTAGGCTATGTTGATTTTATTCCGGCACCTGATGCTAAATGTACCTGTCCACCAGGAAGCCAAAGAACATATTGCCCTGTGCATGGTGGTTGTTGCGTAGCTGTCTATCCCAGGGCTGTCTATGAAATTGAGGAGATTTCTAAGTGGTGGGATACAAAACCCGAAGATAGAATTTTCATACGAACTACGAACAATGAACAACGATGTTGTATGTAGTATATGGACTGTACAGTCCAGCGACGGAAGAAATTGTCCGGGGGTATCTCTGGAGGAATTCCTCCAAAATCAGGCCAAATCAGGATTTTGCCTCTCCTGGTGAGAAAAAAGACCCTCATACAGGCTCATATAGGCACTTTGGCACGGTAAGGCGAGTTATAAGCCGCTTATAAAATGAGCAAGGCTAGAACGTGAGGATTTTATTAAGCTAGTTCTATATTACAGCGATTTTTGAAATTAAAAAAATAACGGCCAGCTTAACCAACCTGGAAGAAGGAGAAGCTGATCGGAAAGGAGTTAAGTTATGCAACCTAGTCCTTCCATAACGAAGGGTAAAAAAAAAGGGTCAGAAAGTCAAGCTGTTTCCCGCTATCTCATCAAGAAAGCCCTTCTGAACAGGGCTGGCGGGTGTTGCGCTCATTGTTATAGCAAAACAGTCCCGGTAAGACTCTCCCGGGTCCACAAAAAAAGCAAGCAGCCGAAAGAATCGGATTATATTCTTCTCTGCCACGATTGCATAACCGAAGGCCAGAAGAAACGCAAAGAGGCTAAAAAGAGGCTCTGCGCAAGGAAGGCAGCCAAGCGCAAGATTACGAAGGGAGGATTTTGGAATAAGATCCGGAACAAGGTTCTTGAGAGAGATGGTTATAGGTGCGTGTGGTGCAATACCAAAGAACATCTAGGTCTCGGCTCGTTAATCCCGCCTTCAAGAGGCGGGAAGCTCATTTTTGATAATTATGTAACGACCTGCCAGCATTGCAGGCCGAGCAAAGGGAATAAGCTGCCTTTAGAGTTCATCGATGAAACTATCGATATAGAGGAATACCTAAAAGGGGAGCTGGACGAACACTTGAGGGTATTATCCGATGATGTTGGCAGATTTGTCAAAATTCGATTCTTTTTGTTTTCTGAAATTAGCGAATTTCTCCATCGGTTGACGAATGATCCCGAAATTCCTTCTTCAACTTCGACAAGAGCAGAGCTACTCAATATTAAGCTACTCAAATAGGCTATTTTTTCCTACTCACTGCTACCGCTGCGGTAATGCCTACAGCTAGGATACTCCCAGTAATGGCCAGAGTTTTCCAATTTGTTTTCAGCCACTCTAAAATACCGGCTATGGGGACTGGTGGCGTTCCTCCCAGATATTCAGCTTTTTTTTCATCAAAGGCTATAGCAAATTGCTTCACGCTTTCTCGATATGCTAGCAGGGCCGGTTTTCTGATGATAAAACTCCTCTGCCAATCTCTCCATCGATCTACCACCACTTGCCTCAAGGCCTGAAGGTCAGGAAAGTTCACTCCTACTTGTGCCTCAAGTGCGTCGAGCGGGCCCCCAGTTGCACTATCATTCGTGAGCTCGCCCACTATGTCGGCAAACCAGTGACCTGTATCGAAAAATCCAGAGCTCACAAGCCAGTTCCAGGCAGCCACTAACCACTCCCAAACGCCACCAGAGTTACCATTCCCATTACCTCCATTTATCGGAATATAACCAATTCGTTGAGCATTATTTAACATTTTTTCTCACCTCACTTCAATAGACGTTGTATCTTCAAGATTGTAAACTTCATTTTAGCTTGAAAAACTATGTTTCTGAATAATTGCTTAAAGCCAGTTAAAAAGCACTCTAGCCAACCTCGATTAACATAGGCTATCCCTTTTCTAATCTCTGGCACAGGGAAATCGTAAAGTTCTGAAAGTAAGTCAACAGATAAGCCAGCCCGAACATCTTTTTTGAAATTGTTAAACTTATTGTGTTTCACTTTTTCCTAGGCAAAAAATATTGTTAGTGCACCTAATCCTGCAACTCCTACCCAGGGAGCGTATTTTTTAATCTCATTTTTTGAGTTTATCGATCTTTTGGCTAAGACCCTCTATTCCCTCAAGAACTAAGTCTAGTTTATCTTTTGGTTTTGGAGGTGGCTTCTCTATTCGTTTTTCTTTTATCCTGATGGTCTTTTCTTCTGTTTTTGCCCCTCGGGTGATGATTGCTCTCCAATTTTTGTCCATTATATTTTTTCCTCCATCCCCATAAACGACACGTAGTAATTATGTTCTGCTTCAATGTCTATGTTGTTCAGCAAAAGCCTCATTTTTTGATTTTCGCCTATCAGGACAACAGCCGGATCGTGCCAAAAACTTTCGGCTTGAATTTTATAGCCGAAAACAATAATCGGCAGGAAGGGCAGGGGAGGTCGCTCAATATCGATTTGAGCACTCTGAACAACATCAGCATCGCAGAAAACCCAACCGCCGGCAAAATATAATTGCCAACCCTTGACTCCCGCATATAAAGGGATTTCTGCCTGGCCTAAAGCTCCCACGCTTCCCGTCCAAAGGCCAAACCATTGGCGTTGGTCAGTTCCCAGAACCGGCCGAGAAGGCGCTGCTTTCTGGTAAAAATCAGGCTTTCCGATTCCTTTTTTAGGAACATCGAACTCTCTTCTTGCCATTACATACCTCCCAATTTTCCGGTAATTACTACCAAGACGCTGATAGTGTGCGGGTAGGTATAATCTCCATTTTTTAATTCTACCCAGAGTCTCTCTCTTTCTTCTACCGGCTCCTCAATCCCATCAAAACTAGGAGTAGCACTATCCAGGGCAATATATTCTGTGGAAGGGCAGACCTTTTGCGCACTGTGTCCAAAGGCAACCTCACAAAGATTATTACAGCCGGGAGGAAAGGACATAGTAACGCTTTTTATCTTGCCGCTTATAGGGCAAACTTTATCAACTTCTAACCCTCTTAGAGGGTCAACTTGCTCCCGAAAATTGATCTGTCTGGTAACAGTAACCAATTCTTCCATATTATCCTCCTGTCAGAAGCTCCCCTGCTGCCTCTTGGGGACCTAAAAAAGTGACAGCAGGGTTCAAAACAATTATTGCGGCTGTCCCTCTCTGCCTTGCCGGAAAGGGACAGCTTGAGTCAATGGACAGTAAGGGAAATAAAACCCCTGGAAAAAAAGAAAAACCAAGGGCAACTAAAGGAGATGATCCCCGCCAGAAAAAACAAGAAAAACCAGCGGGGGGCGAAAGAGGTAACACCAAGAAAAAGCAAAAAAAGCTATTGAATGACTTCTGGGGAGAAACATCCCCCTCTTCCCCAAACCTCTTTTCTGTATTGCCGTAGCTCTTCCAGCGTAATCTCTCCTTTTTCTTCTTTCCTGTCCTCTGCTGCCTGAGAAGCAGTCTCAGCTAAACTTTCCTCAAGTTCCAGATTATGCAACCTCTGAGATTCCAGTTGAGAAAGCTGGCCCGACTCTTTCAAACCACTGGCTATCTGATAGGGACTCAAGGGGAAAAATTCCTTGATGAATCGTTCCTGGCCGCCCTGCCAGGGATATCCCTTTTTGACCATTTTATAAGGCATCTTTTTACCTCCTTCGTCTTATCGTTGGATTTCCAGCCGGTAAATAGCTTGTTCTGGGAATAGCATAACTGCCTGGAGTCGAAAAATGTCCGGACTCAAGGTCAATTTCAAGCGACGGATCCTCACCAAAAATTTTCCTGATTTCTTTTATTGGATCTTCTCTTTGCAGTTCTTCATCGAGTGTAATCATTTTATTTCCTTTCTATAATTTCTCTAGGAGTGACTCTGGAATCTACCCCGAAAGTCTTAAGAAACTCTGGGCTTGCTCCTAATCTTTTTCCTAACTGGTCTAAGCTCATATTTCCCTTTTGAAACTCCTTGATCAGGCTTTGACATTTTTTCTCTGGATTTGGCTGACAATATTGTCGAAAAAGGACTACTCCTCCCGCCAAGACATCACACACATCACACTCACTTGATATATTCGTTGCCATTGTCTCCACTCTTTGCTATACCAATATATTCTAGGCTAGGAGTAGTTCCCTTCTGTAGTTTTTTCCTAATAGCCCGGATCCTGAAATTAAACTGCCTAGCCTTCTCAAACACAGATTTTCTGTATTGCTCGACTTTTTTCAAAGGCTCAAAGAACTCGTATATTTCATCAGATGTAAGAGATAACTCTTCCCAGGCTGGTCTATTGGGACAACCCCCTGTAATAGCCTCAGAAGAGAAGCCCAAAAGCTCCAAAGAGTGATTTGTAAGGCACTCTCTACACCAGAGGATTTCAACGAGTTTTTGTTTGAGCTTTTCCACATCTCCAGCGTATTTCTCCAGGGCAATTAAATCGGAAAGGTGGTCCTCAAGTAATAATTCTGTTGAGAGAGTCTTTTTCAGCGTGTAGCGATTGAACTGCGTTTTATCTTTGGTCAAGTCAATCATTTAATCATCTCCGATTTAGGGGGAAGATTCGTCATTGTAGGCACTGGTGGACTAGTCATAATCCCGGTCATTGCGGCTTCTCTTTGGCTTCCAGGCAACATTTTCATAAAGTTGAAGAATCCGCTCAAAACCGTATTTTCAATTCCTTGATAAACTTTCAATTCCTCAAAGAAAGCCTTTAGCGGAGTTCCTGTGTTACCTTTACTTTGCAGCATCGCAGGAACGATTACTTTGGCAGCATCGGCAGCTCGTTCCAATAACCAGGCACCTTGAGGCGTCAAAACTTGTCCTGGTTGAGGTTGCTGCCCTGCTTTTTGAGCCTCTGTTTGGGCAGCCTGAGCCGCACCAATATCTTGCTGAAATTGGCCAAGTGCCTCTTCAGGAGTTTGCTGTTGAGGTTGTCCGGGCTGAGGTTGCTGTCCTTGTTGCTGTGCCTGTTGTTGCGCGGCCTGTGCTGCCTGCACCTCAGCAAGTAATTCTTCATTCGTTGGCTGTTTTTTGCCAGTCTTTTCTGAGGTTAGTTTTGTCTGTTTTTTTTGTTCTTCAGTATCTTTTGCGCTCAGGAGATTTTCTATCTTGTCAACCTTTTTCGTGTATTTTTTCAATGTGCTCAGAACTAAGTCGAGTTTATCTTCCTTGATTTTCTTTTCAGCCCTTTTCAAAACCTTGTTGACTTCTTCTTTACTAGGTTTGTCTTTATTTCTCTCTTTAGACTTCTTTTCAGTCTTTTTCTTAAACATTTTAGTCAAATAATCCCCCTTCCTTCTTCAAACCATGCTCTTTTGAAAAAGTCTCCACTCGCTCTTTAACCTTTGTTCGGCAAGCCTCGTTGGTGCAGATAGCCTCGGCAAATTTTTCTCCGGTAGGATCCTCACTCAGAAGTTTTTCAGCATCTTCTTTTGTATAGAGTTCAGCAACTTGCCTTTTTAAGCCCGGGTAATTCTCCGACTCTGCGAAAATTGCCTCTAACATTGTGGCAAAGGCATTTCTAGGAATTAGTGGACTGACCTGCTTTTCTGCCTCAGTCAGCGAAGGCCATTTTTTTAATGTTTCAGAATCACCTCTTGAAGTTGCGACAGCTTTGACCTGTTTCTCTACTCGTTGCAGTCCTTCCAGGAAGGACTTCTGCATACTTTGGACCTGATCCTCAATCTTTTTTGTGAACTGCTGCCTTTGTATTTCAGCTAATTTTTCTTTGGCTAGAATACCGCTGATGTCTTGTTCTGTTCCTACCATTATGGTCTCCTTTGATTAAATTTTTAGTGGTTCTCCTGGTTGCCAGGAGGGAGTCTCCACTTCAAAGCAATATCCGCACTTGATACAACCTAGAGTGTTATCCCGAAAGTCAAAAAACATTAAGTAGCCACATCGAGGACAAAGAGGAATCTTGGTGCCGCTATCCTTGCGTTTTGGTTCAATACTTCCCCCGATAGCTTCCCGCACCAGATTACCTAGAATTGCGTTAACATTACTTCCCTTGCCCTTAGCAAATTCCTTCAGGGCTTCGTATTCTCCGTTGCTTATTCGAGCTCCCGCTGTTTTCATTCTTATTCCTCTTTGGTCAAAATTTTTAGGATCCTGACACATTGATTTATAAGGCTCTGCCTTAACTCGGGATAGAGATTGCCTTCTATTGCTCCCCGGAGCGTTATGCGTCCTATCTCTGGCATTCCCTTACCTCTCCCTCCACATTCTCTTATGGAAATGAATTGCGAGACCTCCGGATCAATATGATCATAGCTAAAAGTATAGAGTTTATCAGCAGGTTTGCCCTTTTGGATCCTCATTATCCCTGTTCGTTGTAAAGGTTTATGAGTTCCACAAAATTCGCATTTCGTCATCTCAAATTGCATTTTGAACTCCAAAAAAAAAACGCCTAAACCAAAAATCTGAATTTATCAGGTTCTTAGTTTAGGCGTCGTTAAAAGGGGCCTTTTGGACTATGCCTAGTCTTTCTGCCCCCCTAGCCCGCACCCAAGTTTTAGAAGATTGAGCGACCGTCAATCCCTGGATGCTCGCAGGTCTTTTGTCAAAAATCCAAAGATTAATTTTTAATTAATTGACTTTTTGTTAATCCTTAACCAGACAGAATTAATTCCATTTAATTCCGATTAACATTAGCAGTCTATCAGACTCTTTTTTTTTGTCAAGTCTCTTGAAAATCAAAAAAATCTGGATTAAAATGGTGATTAATTACCATAAAATGCTTTGGGATAATTAGCCTAATAGCCTCAAAAGAGCAAATTAACCATTTCAAGTAATTTTTAAGGCTTTAAGGTTTGTCAAATTCTTTCCCAGAATTTAAGACTTTAACAGAATCAGAATTTCTTAGAAAGGGGAGGTATGATAGTTCATTTGTTCTGAGATGAGGGCAGAATGACCCCTGTATGTAAGCCAAATCTTCAGGATACCGGCTCTGTTTGAGAAAATTCTATTTTGAGTTTAAAAACAAAAAAATATAAGGAGATGATCACGAGGGACTTGCTTTTTTTTTTAGATCATATATAATTTACCAATGAAATCAAAACGGAGGATAAAAAAATGAATAAAACTTTTACTACTGAAGCTACTACAATACGAGTTTCAAAACAGATGACTGAAGAATTGCGAAAGTTGAGAGAGAAGCACAATCTCCCTAGTATGAGTGATGCTCTTGCTCTTATTCTGGATCAAAAAGCAACTGAAAAAGTAAGACAATTAAGGGAAGAATTGAACCTAGATGAGCTAAAGCAAATGATTGAAATGGAGAAAGCATTTACAACACTTCTATGGTTAGTTATTTCACTGGGAATTGACGAAATAGGTAGAGAAAAAATAAAAGAGGATCCTCTGTATCAAAATCTTTTTAAGCAATTAACAAATCTAAGTGAAAAAACTAAACTTGAAATTCCCAAAGAAATTGAGGACAGGATTAGAATTGTAGATGAGCCAAAAAAAGAGCAAAGAATTAAACTTACGGACAATTAAAAGAAAGGAGCCGGCCGAAACCGACTCCTCTCAATAAGGGCATATCCCCAGGGTAGGGAAAATAGGCTATTTGAAGCCCGTTTTAGCCCCTCTTCCCTACATACATAGCAAAGTGCCCTGATAGTGTCAAGGGTGTTTCCTTTAAGGAACAAAGAAAACTCGCTCCGGAACGCCTAGCGTTCTCCATGCGGAGCGATTTGAGATATAAAATGGAGAAATTATTGACTCGAAATTATAAAATGAGGCAGGCTGGAAGTGTTATGGTTTGGCAAATTCCTTTTCGCTTCTGGTTTGCCTCATTAAAGGGAATTTGCCATGGCAAGAAAAAGGAAAAATAGGTATAAAGAGAGGATCGAGAAAGGGAATTATACATCAATTCCTAATGAAATTTTTGAGGCAATCTATCAACAAGGCTTTACCAGGAATGAAAGTAAGATTTTCTGGTTTATTGTCAGAAAAACCTGGGGATGGGAAAAAGACCGAGAAATAATTAGCTTAAAACTTTTTGCAGAGAATACTAATTTATCAAAAATAAGTATATCTGAAGCCTTACGAACACTACAACAGCGAAGAATTATTACCAAAAACGGTAAGAATATCTATGAAATACAGATGGACATTGATAAATGGATACTTAAAAAGAAGATAAAAAACAACAAGCTAGAGGGCAAAAAAATTACCGAAAACGGTAATAATCTTACCGAAAACGGTAAGAGCCTTACCGAAAACGGTAATAAATCTTCTCTCAAACCTTCTACTGAAGCTAATCAACAGACGCCTAGAACTACTATCTTAAGAACTACTATATTAAGAAAAACAACAGCAACAGCAAAACCTGCTGCTGCTGATATTTCTCTTCTTCCAAATCTAAAAACAAACCTAAAAATCACTCTCAAAACCTGGGGAATCTCCGACAATAAAATCAATGAACTCTTGAAAATTCTCATTGACCATGGTCATATAGATATAAACGAGCATATCAATCTATGGATAGAGCATATCAAGCACATAAAACCGAAGAACCCGGCTGGCTTCCTGATAACTATGGTCAAAGAGAACGCAAACCCCCCTAGAATAGAAAGCCCCACAGCTAGGAAACTGAGAGAGCTAAAAGAAGAGGAAAAGGAAAAGCTTTTCAAACAGGCAAAAATTGAGTTAGGCAGGCTTTCCTCAAAAAAAGCAATTTTAGCCTGGCTTCACAAACTTCCAGAAAGCTATCACTCCAGACTTGAAAAACACTTAAACTATGTCTATCCGACAAAACATAGTTATCGGGAAGCAAAAAAAGAGTGGTTAGAAAAGCCGGTCAAATCTTCTTCTACTTCCCGGAGAGATGATAAATACGGAGACCTTTATGAGAAATGATAATCGCATTTCACCTTTTATATACAAAGACGAAATTTCTGACGTGCTAGAGTCAGGTGGTCCTCATAAATAGGCAGGGTAAAAAGGTCAAAAAATGAGAAAAGAACAAAGACGAAATATCAAGTATCTCAAAAGGGAAGAATGGGAACAACTAAGGGGCTGTATAGATAATGTCCGGGACAAGCTCATAATTGAAATTCTCTACTCAACCGGTATGAGGGTAGGGGAGTTAAGCAAGCTCAGGATTGAACATATAGACTTTGCGGAGAGCTTCGTTTTTATTCCCTGGGAGGACACAAAAACCAAAACTACCAGGACAGTTTATATTCCCCGGGAGAGCTTAAACGATATTAAAGCATATCTCAGACTCACCAAGAGAAAGAAAGGGTTACTTTTTGCCTTGGCAAAGAGAAG
>WJOQ01000385.1 GCA_009618505.1 Clostridia bacterium
GCTTTGAATATTTATGAATTGAAGGGTAACCTTTTCTTGAGCTCCCACTCCTACTTGGATGGAAAGTATCATCAAACAAGCAACAACTAACAGAGACAATTTATAGATACCTTGTTTCATTTTAATCTCCTTTTTTGCAAAATCTCATAGTGACATTGTTCATTTTTCTGTTGAAAGTTCCCAAAAGAAAAATTAGCCTTTTGCCACTTCTCTCTTAGAAAGCTTTCCTTTGTCCCAGCTAACGGCCTACCTACTTTCACCTCCCACCGACCTTATTTTTAGCTTCCTAGCTTTTTATAAATACTTATTTTTTTAACCAAAAGGGCTCACGGATCAGACCGTCAGGGCACGGGATTATCCAGGGAGAACCACAACTTTGTCCCTGATATTCCCATAGGTTCCTTTGCGAACAAAAAATAACGATAGACAACGCATAAAGCATCGCCTATCTTTTAAAGAGTTCAGTTTACCAGAACTATCTTTCTTACAAGAAAGAGCTAAAAATATTACCTCCCCCCACTTGCACTCTTGCCACCCTTTCATTCTCCTCAACAAAGAAATAATTCTTTCTTTAGGTTGTCTCTCTTATTTCAAAGCCTAATTTATATAAGATGACACATGCTTGTTCAGTGGTGAATGCGGTCTCAGCAAAATTTAAGATTTGGCTTATTACTTGCTTGATGAGATACTTCTTTTCCTCTAACCTCGAGGAAGTATTTGGCCAGACCTTCCTGTGGCTCGATGCATCTCAGCTTTTTTTCGACACCTTCTTTGGTAATGTTATAGATAAGACTTATGATTTCTGTTCTTTCCATATCCGTGTATTACATCTATCATATTCAAAAACATAAAAGTGTCAAGTGTTCGAATTGAGTATCAGGCGTACCGAAGGACAATTCCTTTCTGTCACTGTATATCCGCTTTGGATTGTTTCGGCTCCTCTTCTCGTCTCGGGAAAGACGTGAGACTCGTCGCTTTACTCCAGGAACAACCTTCTGCTTTATCTAGAATTCGTATTTCGTTGACCTTAAGAACAGATTCTTGAGTGCTTTTCGAGGAGGGTGGCCTTTTTTGACAATACTATAGACAGCTTCACATATTGGCAGTTCTGAATTATAGCGCTTTGATAGAACCATTAAAGCAGTTGCCGTGCTTACACCTTCGGCAAGTTTATCAAATCTCTCTTTCTTTACGAAAGCTTCACCAAACTTCCGATTATGACTATAGGATGAAAAAAGCGTTGCCTCATAATCTCCTATATGGGATAAACCATACACTGTTAGTTCATTGCCCCCCATTGCCTTAATCAATCGTGAAATTTCTCGCGGTGCTCTAGCCATCAATGGCCCTTTTAAGCTGCCTAAGTTTAATCCATCCAGCATGCCTGCAGCAATACCTACCACATTCTTTGAAGCTGCGCCAATTTCACTTCCTAGTAAATCCTGACCATAATAAAGACGAATCAACTCACTGTTAAATATAGTTGCCACTCGCTTAGTAATATATGTATTATCCGAGTTTATTACCATACAACTCGGCACATTCTTCACCAACTCCTGCACATGTCCTGGCCCAACCCAAATAGCCAGAGATACAGGCTGCAGGATTTCTTCATTAAACACCTGGGATAAGCGTTTTCCGGAATGCTCTTCCAGTCCTTTCATACACAAAACAAAGGTCTTCTCCTCTACAGGACATAAGGCAATTTGCTTACAGAGACTTCGTAAGTTCTGGGCCCCAATAGCTATGAGAATAATATCTGCG
>WJOQ01000181.1 GCA_009618505.1 Clostridia bacterium
TATTACCTTCTGGCTTAGTAATATCAAGGTTTGCCCCTATAGCCACTGCTTTAGATTCTTCGATAAGAAAGACCTTCTTGCATCCAACTTTAATGGCAGCGTTTCGGACAGCTCTTTTTTGTATAGAAGTCCCTCCTGAAGGTATACAAATCATCAAATAAGGCGGAAAGAAAAGCCATTTTTTATGAATTTTCTTGATATAAAATTTAAGCATATTCTCCACAATACTGTAGTCAGCAATAACCCCGTCTTCTATCGGCTTTATGGCTACGATAGCACTGGGAGTTCTGCCTAGCATCTCCCTGGCTTCTTTTCCAATAGCAAGGATTTTGCTGGACTCTTTATGTATAGCTACCACAGAAGGTTCATTAAGGACAACTCCTTCGCCTTCTACGTAAATCAATATATTGGTAGTTCCCAGGTCTATTCCAATCTTCTTACTAAAGGCGAACATCTTAATCTCTCATCCTTTCAATTCTGGCTCCTAATTTAGATAATTTCTCTTCCAATTTCTCGTAGCCACGGTCCACATGGTTAATTTCCTTGATTTCGCTCATCCCTTCGGCTGCCAATCCAGCCAGAATAAGAGCTGCTCCTCCTCTTATATCAGGAGCTGTAACAGAAGCTCGACGAAGCGAAGAAACCCCATTCACCTCTACCTTTGCTTTTTCTCTTTTGATTTGGGCTCCCATCTTCTTTAAGCCAGCAATATGCGTAAAACGACTTTCGAAGATAGTCTCAGTAATCGTACTAGTCCCCTCAGCCAGACAAACAACACTGGTTATTTGTGGTTGTAAATCGGTAGAAAAACCAGGATAAGGAAGAGTCTTAACCCCGATTGGTTTTAAAACATCGTCTGCCTTGACTCTTACCGTGTGGTTATCGACATCGACCTCTGCTCCCATTTGTCTTAATTTATCAAGAATTATTCTTAGATAATTAGGAGAAATGCGTTCTAGAATTACTTCTCCTTTAGTAATGACAGCTGCCATTAGCAAAGTTCCTGCTTCAATTCGGTCAGGAATTACTGAATGGCTTGCCGGAAAAAGTTCCTTTACTCCATCTATTCTTACTATGTCTGTCCCTTCTCCTTCTATATGCGCACCCATCTTTTTCAAAAAATTTGCTACATCTATTACTTCAGGATCACAAGAAGGATTCTTAATCAAGGTCGTCCCCTTAGCCAAAGTAGCAGCAAACATTATGTTCTCTGTCGCTCCTACACTGGGAACATCCAAATAAATATTGGCCCCCAAAAGATTTTTCTTTACCCGCGCTTCAATATATCCATTTCTAACCTCAATTCTTGCTCCCAATTGTTTTAGTCCTTCAAGATGAAGATCTACTGGTCTTGCACCTATATTACATCCTCCCGGAAGAGAAACCCTTGCTCGTCTGCAGCGGGCTAAAAGAGGCCCTAAAACGAGGATGGAAGCTCGCATCAATTTAACCAGGTCATAGGGAGTCTCCCAGCAAGAGAGAGATGCGGAATCAACCTCCACAGTCTTATTCTCTCTCTCTGCCTTAACCCCTAGTTCTTCCAGTACCCTACACATGGTTACTATATCCGTAAGACAAGGAATATTTTCTAGATGGGATTTCCCCTCCGTTAATAAACAAGCAGCCAGTATAGGAAGGGTAGCATTCTTAGCTCCATTTACCCTGAGTTTCCCTTTTAGGGGAAATCCCCCTTTGATAATAAATTTATCCAATTATCTCCTCGTATCTCGTATTGCGTATATCGTATTGCGCAATACGATAT
>WJOQ01000057.1 GCA_009618505.1 Clostridia bacterium
TTTGATTGTCGGTGCCGGACCTGCCGGTATTAAATCGTTAGCCCGCATAGGTGATTGTCTTGCACCGGGCACAATTGCCAGCGCAGTTTTTTCCGGACATAAATTTGCCCGTGAGTTTGATGAACCTGATCCGGGAGATGTTCCTTTTAAGCGGGAGAGAAATGTTGTGGGACTTTAACATAGGAAAGAAAGATGACATGACCCCTACTATGTGGGTTGAATATGCTTGGACTATTTGGAGTAATTAAGGCTTTTTATTCTAAAAGAATTGGTTGAAACTTTTCCACCACATAAGGCCCAACAGGAACTTCTGATGGCAGCTGAGGAGAAGGGGGAGTATTTCTGAGGGCCTCTGTTGCTGCTTTTTTTAAGCAAAATTAGATAGGCTCAAGTAATTTTGGGGCACAGGGAGCTTCATAATAATTAATAATAGAAAAACGGAAGTTAAATATGTTATAAGATTTAGAAAGATTCGCCAGCTAACAGAAAGGAGGCATGAATGGCAATTTTAGAAGAAATAGCGATCGGGGTAGAAAAAGGCGACTCCGCTTCAGTTCATTCTCTTACAGAGAAGGCACTGGCTCAGAACATTCCGGCAGTAGATATATTAAACAACGGTTTGGTATCTAGTATGGGTGTCATCAGCGAAAAATTCAAAAACAATGAAGTCTTTATCCCGGAGGTATTGGTCTCAGCAAAAGCAATGAAGGCTGGAATGGAGCTACTGAAGTCTCTTTTGGCGGAGGCGAATGTTGAATCAAAAGGGAAGGTGGTCATTGGAACGGTTAAAGGTGATTTGCACGATATCGGTAAGAATATAGTAGCGATGCTGCTTGAGGGAGCCGGCTTTGAGGTCATAGATCTTGGTGGGGATGTACCTAAAGAAAAGTTTCTGGAATTTGCTGAAAAGGAGAATGCAGATATTTTAGGGATGTCAGCCCTTTTAACCACGACTATGGTCTACATGAGAGAGGTTATTGAAGCCTTAGAGAATGCAAACCTGAAGCCAAAAGTAAAGGTGATAATCGGTGGGGCACCTATTACGCAATCTTTTGCCGATCAGATTAAAGCAGATGGTTATGCTGCGGATGCAGCATCTGCCGTTGATCTTGTAAAAGGTCTCCTGGAGAAATAAGTTTCCTATAATTTTATCGATAAGAGGAGCGTAATATATCTTATGCATGTCTTAGAAAATATCTCAATAAAGCTTAGCCCTGAAAAGGTGATCAAAGAGCTTCGTTTGAATAAGGGAAGGTACTCCTCCTCTGATATCCAGGAATTAATAGAAACAGCAGAATCATTGATTTGTCCTAAGGCTTGTTATGAAGTCGTATACATAAGCGAGAAAGGTAAAGATGAAGTCAAGATTGATGGAGTCACTTTTTCCAGCCGGGTGTTGAGGAAGAACCTGGATGAAGTGGAAAGGATTTTCCCTTATATCATCACGATAGGAAAGCCTTTAGAAGACAAGGCTTCCTCCTTTAATGATCTCTTAAAACAGTATTACCTGGAAACTATGGGTGATATGGCTCTTGGGTTGATTGAGAAGTACCTGGAAAAGCATTTAAAAAAACATTATGGGCTAGAAAAGCTTTCCAGTATGAGCCCGGGCTCCTTGAAAGATTGGCCAATAACAGAGCAGAGGCCTCTATTTTCCCTGTTTCGAGCAGAGAAAGATCCGATTGGAGTAAAGTTGACAGAGCACATGCTTATGATACCGAGAAAGTCCATATCAGGCATTTATTTTCCTACGGAGGTGACCTTTTTTTCCTGTCAACTCTGTCAGAGGGAGCGGTGTCCTGCGAGAAGCGCACCTTATGATGAAAACATCAAGAAGAAGTATGGGCTGGATGATGAATGATATGGCATAAAAGGAGAAAAGAATGGGGGAAAAGTACAGGTTAAATATTCCAAGACTCAATGTTCTATCCAGAGAGAAGCTCGAGCTCATTCATCATTCAACTCTCGAGGTTTTAAGAAGAACCGGTGTGGCAGTCAAAGAGCCGGAAGCTCTCGAAATATTGAAAAAAGGTGGATGTGATGTGAGCGGAGAGTTTAATTTTGCTCCCGCCGAAACTGTTTGTCAGGACTGCATCAGAGCCAGCGTCGAAGTAGCTTTTGTTGATAGCAGACCTATTAGACACAATCATTATAGACTTATCCATCGGTTGATTTGCTATGCTTTTTGAGCCGTTGACCTTGCCGTATTGGCTGTGATTTTCTTATTTCACGAAGTCAGCAGGTGGAAACTGAGGCAAGTTGTTGGAAATCTGGAGCAATCCCAAAAACGAATTCCCTATATTTACTTCTAGAAGATTTTCGAAGTCTGGTTTTTGATCTTTCAACGGGAATTTATCTATCATTCCTACTCTCTCATCTGGTCAGGAAATTCACTATATCTCAATGCAGTAATTGTAGGATTCTCCCTACTAATATCTCAATCAGCCACCGCCTATAAGTGAAAGAATCTTCACTTCATCCCCTTCACTTAATGTATACTCTATATCCCGGGGATAACCATTCACCAAACACACCTTTCCCAATCTTTCAGGTATATTCAAATGGGAGATTAGATCCTGAAGAGTAATATGTTCGGGTATAGATATATTATTATCCTTATCAAGTTTACCCTCTCCATATTTTTTCAAAATTGTATACAGCTTTACCTTTACTTCCATACTAATCACCCTTCTTCAAGTCCCAATTCCCTAAGTTTATCTTTTGAAGGCTTTCCTGTTATTAAATCCCATCCCCTTGCCTCATAGTATTCATTTAACATGCCTTCATAGTCCTTAATGGCGCATCTCTGCTCATCTTTATAAATACCAAATGATGGTATTTTCCTAACTCTTTCAGGTATTAAATCATCATTACGGCCAAAGCCCTCCCTCATATTAAATAACCGCTGTAAATTAGTAACCCTTTCTCCGACTTTTAATAGCTCCCAGCCATCTATCTCCCAGCCAGTCAATGCTGAAAGCATATCTGCATAGTTATCTATATTTAATCCTCCATACATGAAGAATTTACAGATGCTTAATATATCAGGTATTATTAAACAGTCCTGAAGTATTTTGACGCTCTTTCCCTTTCCTTTCTCATCCCACCTGTGAACAGTATTCGGATCCGTAAGACCGTATTTAACCATGCCAAAGTCGAATTTTCCAGAATCATATGCCATTCCCTCCAGTGGATGTATGTGGCACATCCCCCTGTTTGCCGTGCCGTAGGCTACAGCGAGGGCTTTACCTGATCTCGCATCATGGGCAGGCGCTTCAAGCCCTTTCCCATGAATCGCAAACTCTTCAGATCCTTCACCTAATTTTTCCGAAGCGATCTTTACCCCTTCCGCCAGTATATCTCCAATGCCTTCCCTCATCGCTATTAGCCTTACCAGTTCAGGAAGAGCATCAGGATTGCCCCAGCTCAAGTCCAGGTCTCCGATATCTTTCTTTTTAATAACTCCATGCTCATAGCATTCCATAGCAAAGGCTATAATAGCACCTGCAGAGATGGTATCAATGCCATATTCGTTGCACAAATATGTAGCGTGGATTGCTGTTTCTATATTATCATTTAAGACAAATGCGGTAAAAGCCGATAGCGATTCATATTCGGAGCCCTCATGTACAGGTGTTTTATATTTACCCTCTTTAACCTCTGCAATCCTTCCACAAGCAATAGGACATCCCCGATAGCATGCATGATTTTTTATTAATTTATTATTATAGAATTCATCATATATCTTTTCTGCCTTCCCCCAGTGATTTGAGTGCCAGTTCTTTGTCGGCCAGTCACCTGCAGCGTCATTCGGAACCATCTCACCGGTAGTTCCGTGCTCTTTAAATCCTGCGGCAATCTCATTCTCTCGGACTACCTTCATAGCTTTCTTTATTGCTTCTTTAAGCTTCTCCGGCTGCGCAATACTAACCTCCTTTGAACCTTTTATTGCAATACCAATAAGATTCTTTGAACCCATAACAGCACCAACACCGCATCTTCCTGCTGCGCGCTGATCACTCAATGCAACAGCAATTTTTACCAGCTTTTCTCCAGCGGGCCCTATGGACATAACAGAAATCTTTTGGTCATCTAATTCATCACGGATCATTTTTATTTTTTCTGATGTTGATTTACCTGTTAAATGCTCTGCTGGCTTTATTTCAATATCTTCATCATTTATTACGATATAGACAGGTTTTTCAGATCTATCCTCTATAATAACTGCATCATAACCTGCCCTCTTCAGATCAGGCCCGAAATCAGTTCCGCATCTTGACTCACTCCAGGCATTTGTTAACGGTGATTTGAAACATATCATTACACTTCCACCTCCAGGGATGCGGTTTAATGATAATGGGCTTGTAGCAAAAATGAGCTTATTGGCTTTTGATAGGGGATCAATCCCCTTTTTGAGTTCATCGTACAGAATCCTTGCTCCGTATCCTGTACCTCCAAGATATCTTCTTAAAACCTTGGGATCGATGTTTTCTACAGTCACTTTTCTATTATTTAGTGATATCCTCAGCTGTTTTCCTGCATATCCATAAGTAGGTTTATCCATAGATATCTCCTTTATTTAAATTTCAATCAGTCGCTGGTGACTAAAGTGTAAATAGCTGCACATAAATATTAAAACAACTTTCTAAATCTGTTTTATAGAATAATAATTCACAGCCATGTAATTGTCAAAATAAGAAAGACGACCAATTTTTTGAAAGACTAACTACCTTCTATTTTTTTAATAAAATTTTTCAGCTCCTGAATCATTTTCTCTTCAAGTATCGGTTCTGGCTGATGGGTTTCGATTATATTTATAACCCTCTCCCTGCATCGATCCTCAAGTGTCTTTTGACACCAGAGTCAATGGCTATGTGGAAACCATGAAACTCATGAGCATAGGATTGTCCAAGGAAATATTAAAACATCAGGTCTATGAGGTAGATCCCCACCTCCGCCTCATCATGTCCAACAGGAACTCCTGATGGCAGCCGAGGAGATGGGGGAATATTTTTAAAAGCCTCCTTGGATGTCTTTTTCGATTCGAGGGTGAAGTCTAATTAAAACTTGATGATTTGGAGGTTTCGGGGGATTTGTGTCGCTTTTTGAGTCTTTGATCCTGTAAGTTTGGGTGTGATATCTTCAACTCAGCAGGATAACGGGCTGGAATTGAGGAATATTGTGAGAGATCGGATGCCAACCCAGAAATTCCTATCAAATATGCTGAAAGGACTTAAAGAGAGAGGTGTGGTCTATGAGGAAAAAGCAGAGAAATTAAACAAGTAACTCCATACATGCGGTTTTAGTTTTGGAAGCGATACTCTCGGCCTGTTCTCATGAATATTTCAATATTTTCATGGGGTGTCTCCTGAGGAAGGTCACAGCCTGTGCTTAAGATGAAGTTAGGATATTTCTTCATGTTTTCCATTATGTCCATCACTTCTTTTTGAACATCTTGTTTTGTCCCGAACATCATGGTTTGAGTAGGATTGACATTGCCCAGGATGACAACATTCTCAGGGGCTTTTTGGGCTGCTTCTTTCAAATTGACGCCTTCTTCTTTTGAATCGAGGCTCATCCCATCCACTCCTGATGTGGCAATATCCTCGATCACATGCATGGTGTTTCCACAGCCGTGATATATTATGTTGACATCGCTATATTTACAGCTGTTTATTATGTGTTTGATATAAGGAATGGAGAATTCTTGAAACTGCTTTGGGCCAAGCATGCTGGCACTAGGCTCCAGAATGCATATTACCTCTGCGCCAGCACTTATCAATAAGGTGATATATTCCTGAATCTTTTCTGTGGTGAGGTCACACAATTTATGCAAACTTTCAGGCTGCCATTTTGTGGCTATGACAGCTTCTATAGCCCCCATGATTAAAGAAGCAAGAGTGTAGGGACCTGTCACATATGCTCCTTTTAATATTTCCTTGGACAATCCTATGCTCATGAGTTTCATGGTTTCCACATAGCCATTGACTCTGGTGTCAAAAGAAATGTTTATTTCTCTTAGTTCTTTTATTTCTTCCATATCAAATTTACCTTTGGGCACTGCTGCCGGGTTTTCTCTTGGAAAAAGGGTGTACATTCCTAAAGCATTTGCTTCCACTGATAAATCCATTAAGGTGAAGATTATGTCAGGAGAAAATTTGTCTACCAGTGCTTTGATGACTTTATAATGGAGGCCGTAATTTTGCTGGGCAAGTTTAATATTGGTGCCAGTCAATACCACACCAGGGAATCCCATCAAAGGTGCAATCAATCTTCTCTTTTGTTTGAATGACTCTTGGGCTATTTCTGCAAGTTTCATTTTTTGATTCCTTATCCATTACAATGGTACAATTTTCGAGGTCAAATAATCAACACGCAGATAAAGATTTGTGTATGTACCGGATTTCTCCTGCTTGGGCTCATGATTTGTTATCAATATGAACAAGTCATAAAGACAACGCCAAACATTCAACACAAAAAAATAACATGCAGAGAATTTGGAATGAATATGATTGATTGCTAAAAGTAATCAACAACAATTCATCTGGCAAGGAAAGGAAAAATTCGCAGCAAAAGGCATTGTACGCTTTTTGAGGCTGTCATGACATGTGAAGTCCTGATAGACTTGAGTGATAACATCCCTCATTATTTTCATCAGCAGTTTTGGCTTACCGATTAGGTTTTCCATCCATGATCTTGATGGAAGACACTTCTAGCTTTGATTTTTGATATTTTATTATCCTTGGTTCGGCTTACGGCCTGCCTTTCTCTCTGTCTACGCTTGACCCGTGACGTTACCGCTATGAGCGCAAGACTCGATCAGGAGTGCGGTGGGCTCCGCTTCTCCGGGAGGACTTTCACCTCCAATCACTGGCCGCTTCGTGGCGCACTAAAAGTATACGCCGATTCACTGCGTAAAACTATACACCGCT
>WJOQ01000230.1 GCA_009618505.1 Clostridia bacterium
TAGGGAAGAGGTGGAACAGGAAAAACTACTTTTATTGCTTTATTGACCAAATATTGGATAAAGAAAAAATCTTTACTCCTTGTGGATATAGACCCTGACGAGAACTTAGCAGAGATGGTAGGGATAGACTTGCAAAAAGAAGGAATAAAAACTATCTCGGACATTCTCTTTGATATCCAGAAAGGAAGAGTGGATGATGAGCTAAAATCTTTACCCAGGCCAGTTCAAATTGAATACATGTTTCATCTCTGCTTGTATGAAGGGGATGGCTTTGATTTATTTTCCTTAGGGGCAAAATGGACAGAAGGGTGTTATTGCCAGCCGAATAATATTCTGAAGTCGATTATTCCTAAATTGTCAAAAAACTATGACTATACTCTCATCGACTCACCAGCGGGCTTGGAACATCTGAATAGGAAAATAATGTCGGAGATAGATAGTATAGTTGCCATAGTTGATCCATCGAAAAAATCCTTCCATAATGCGAGAAGGTCCTTAGGAGTTGCCAGAGAAATCGGGATCAAATTCAAGGATTTCTATGTTGTTTCCAATTATAGATTTTCTAATAACCTGGAAGGATCAATCAAGGAACTGGGACTAAAACATATAGGCAAGATAGACCGTGATGAGAATGTTGAGGAATGCATATTAGAGGGAAAATCTCTACTTGGCTTACCAGAGGATTCCCCCGCCTTTCTTTCTGTTAAAAAGATTATAGAGAATATGAATGCAGATTAGAAAAATAATCAGAAAACAAGTTCAAGGTTCAAAGTCTAATGTTTTTTATTTATCTTGTTTATCTGTGTGGGTCTGCGTCCTAATCAACTTGTAATTGAGAGATATAAGATAGTGGGAGACTGAGGAGAACCAGGTTTAAAAAGGGATAAATACAGAGCAAGGAAGGCTATATGAAGAAAAAGGTCAAGGTGATTTTCTATCCCAAAGAAAAGATAGTTGAAGTAGACAAGGGAACGAATCTATGGAAAGCAGCTAATCAGGCAGGAGTATACATTAACAGTGTCTGTGGAGGAGATGGGATTTGTGGAAAGTGCCGCCTTATTTTAAAGAAAGGAGCGGTGGAGACAAAATCTACCACCCTCCTAACTAGAGATGAAGTTAAAAGAGGTTATATTCTTGCCTGCCAGACTAGGGTAGAAGGAGATGTGATAGTAGAGGTTCCTGTCGAATCGAGGCAGAAAAAAAGGAAAATATTGGTGGATAAAGATGCTGATCGTTTTCGAGCTCTTCATCCTTCTCTTAAGGAAAAGGTTCCTTTCAAATACAAACCTTTAGTACAAAAAATGTATCTGGCACTGGCTCGACCCTCTATTCATGATAATCTATCTGACCATAAGCGCCTTTACCGCTATATCCAGCGAAAAAAGAAGATTCCTGTAATGCAAAGTGGTCTTAAGGTAATACGTTCTTTACCAGAGCTCTTGCGAAAAAATGACTGGAAAATAACAGTAACTCTGGGGATGAGGGGAGGAACAATAGAGGTTATTCAGTTGGAAGGAGGAGATACCACAGGGGAAAATTATGCTGTAGTAATTGATGTCGGAACTTCTACGGTAGTAGCTCATCTGATAGACTTGAATACCGGTGAGACTATAGACGCTGAGGCCACTTATAATTCCCAAAAGGTTTATGGTGAGGAAGTTACCCGACGGATAATTTATGCCGAGCAGAACAGATTAGATAAGTTAAGGGAGGTCGTAGTTGGTGATATAAACAATCTTATTACTGCCCTGGTTACTAGAAGCAAAGTAAGATTAAATGATATTACGGCTATTCTCTGTGCTGGAAATACCGCTATGGTCCACTTTCTTCTAGGATTCAATCCTTCCCGGATAAGGAAAGAACCTTATATTCCCGTTTGTATTTCTCCTCCTCCTATTAGAGCTGTCGAAATAGGAGTAAAGGTTAATCCACGTGGTCTTCTTTATTGTCTTCCCAGTATAGCTAGTTGGGTAGGGGCAGATATTACGGCTGGTATTCTAGCTACAGGTCTTTACCGGGCAAAGGATTTGACTATGCTTATAGATATAGGGACAAATGGGGAGGTTGTTATTGGCAACAGGGAGTGGATGGTTTGTTGTTCTGCTTCTGCTGGTCCAGCCTTTGAGGGAAGTGGAGTAAAGTGTGGTATGAGAGCAGCTGAGGGAGCCATAGAGAAGGTGAGTATTAGGTCAGGAAAGGATATTAAATATACTACTATAGGTGATAGCAGACCGATGGGAATATGTGGCTCGGGATTGATTGATCTCATAGCTGAGTTGTTTACGACTGGTTTTATTGATAGGTCGGGAAGATTGGACCTTTCTAGAGATAACAGAATTAGAAAAAGAGATGGAGAGGCAGAATTTGTTTTGGTCCCTGCTCAGCATTCAGCAATAGGAAAGGATATAGTGCTTACCCAGCCGGATATTGATAGTTTGGTTAGGGCGAAAGCGGCTATTTTTGCCGCGGTAAATATACTGATTGGCTCACTTAATTTAGGATTCGAGGATATAAGAAGAATATATTTGGCCGGGGGGTTCGGAAATTACCTTGACAGAAAGAAAGCTCTTACTATAGGGCTCATACCAGATTTGCCTTTAGAGAGAATTCAGTTTGTGGGAAACACCTCTATTATGGGAGCAAAGATAGCTATGCTCTCGCAGGAGGCTTTAGAGACATGCTATGAAATCAGTCGGAAAATAACTTATTATGACCTTATCACTCATTCCAATTATATGGATGAATTCATGTCAGCTAAATTTTTACCTCATACTGACCTGGACAAGTTTCCTGATGTATCGGTTTCAAAGACCGGTAGTGTCAAGAATTGTATGATGAATATGAAAAATAGAAATCTAGAAGGAGATCAAAAGTGAGAAGCAAGGTCTATTTTGCCAGAGCAAGAGCTCAATCCGGAGAGACCAGTCTTTTAAATAAGACAGGTAAGCTTTTTAAAGAAGCAGGTTTCGATGAGATTATGAAAGAGGATGACCTGGTAGCTATTAAGCTTCATTTTGGCGAGGGAGGTAATACAAGGTTCATTAGACCTATTTATGCTAGGCAGATTGTAGAGCAAATTAAGAAAATGAAGGCTAAACCATTTCTAACCGATGCCAATACTCTTTATCGAGGGACGAGGAAGAATGCTGTAGACCATTTGAATACAGCTATTGGTAATGGTTTTTCCTATGCTACAATTGGTGCACCGATTATTATTGCTGATGGACTCAAAGGGAAGAGTTTTAGCGAAGTGAGAATTGACAAAAAGCATATCAAGAGTGCAAAAATAAGCAATGAAATTTATTATGCTGATGCTCTCATTGCGGTAACTCACTTCAAAGGACATGAGGGGACAGGCATGGCAGGTTCAATGAAGAATTTGGGTATGGGGGCGGCTAGCCCCGCCGGCAAACAAGTACAGCATGCCGGTGTGCTGCCTTCCGTAAATAAGAACGTATGTATAGGGTGTGCCAAATGTAAAAAATGGTGTCCGGCAGAGGCTATAACCATAGAGAACAAAAAGTCATTTATACATTCTGAGAAATGTATCGGCTGTATGGAATGTGTCACCGTCTGCCCAACTGGTGCTATTTCTATTATGTGGGATGAGTCCACCATAAATCTACAGGAGAAGATGGTTGAATATGCCTATGCAGTTTTAGAAAATAAGCAGGATAAAGCTGGTTTCTTTAGCTTCGTAATGGATGTTACACCAGATTGTGACTGTTGTAACTGGAGTGATGTAAGTATAGTGCCTGATATTGGCATTCTGGCATCCAGGGATCCGGTAGCTATTGAACAGGCTTCATTGGATCTGGTGAATGCTCAGGAAGGGATAAAAGATACAGCTTTGAAGAATGCATTTTCATCAGGAAAAGATAAGTTCAGGGACTTACATCCCACAGTAGAGGGCTGCTTGCAGATTGACTATGCGGAAGAGCTAGGTTTAGGGAGTAAAAGCTATAGTTTGGTGGAAATTTGATTAGTTCATTGACCTATGAACAAGGTGATAGATTATGAGTCAGGTATTTGGACCGGTACCCTCTAGAAGACTGGGGTTTTCTCTAGGTATAGACACAATCCCCTATAAAACCTGTAGCCTTGATTGTATCTATTGTCAATTGGGCAGGACCACTAATAAGACTATTAAGAGGAAAGAATATATATCTTGCGACGATATTCTGCCTGAAATAGAGGAGATTCTTCTTAAACAGAAAGAAAGGATTGATTATATTACCTTTTCCGGTTCTGGGGAGCCCACCTTAAATTCCAGGATGAAAACGATAATCAATAGTATCAAGAAATTAGCCTCTATTCCCATAGCCGTACTAACTAATGGAACTCTTCTCTTTCAACCAGAAACACGGGAAGAGCTGATGGAGGCAGATTTGGTTATTCCTTCTCTGGATGCAGTAAGCGAGGAAGTATTTGAGAAGGCAAATCGTCCTCATCATTCACTGAGAATTGATAAAATAATAGATGGATTAAGTGATTTTTCTCAGGAGTTCAAGGGGAAAATCTGGTTGGAGATTATGATAGTGAAAGGAACAAACGATTCTCCCCAGGAGATAAAGAGGATGGCTGAGGCAATTGAGAAAATAAAACTGGATAAGATTCAATTAAATACTGTTGTTCGTCCTCCAGTAGAAGAATTCGCTCAGCCTGTTAACTTAGAGGATTTAAAGAAGATAAGGAGGACTCTAGGGGAAAAGTGTGAAATTATAGCTGAATTTAAGAGACCAAACCAAGAATTTTATAGGGAGGATATAGAGAAAGGGATATTAACTATGGTTAAGAGACGTCCGGTTACACTGCTTGATATTTCTCGTTCCTCAGGAATACATCAGAATGAGGCAATAAAATACCTGAATATACTGAAAAAAGAAGACCAAATATTGACTAAAGTTCACAGAGGAAAAAGATACTACTCCAAAAAAAACAGCGGATAGCATTTAGTTAATTGTTCATAGTTCATTGTTCATCGATAAAGCCAACACTTTCCTCTCCCTTTTGGGGAGAGGATTAAGGTGAGGGGTATGAACTATGAACAAGATATGAATTATAGTTTTTAGCCTAAGGAATTGCTCTGACATATTACTGGAGGTGATAGAATATGCGTGGTCCTCCTTGGTGGCGAGGAAAATTGAAGAATGCTGGGTTTAGGTTAACTCTACCTCGACAGATTATCTTGAATGTTTTGAATACAACTCCTAAACACTTGAGTGCAGAGGAGATATTCCTTCTGGTTCATAAAAAGTATCCGGGGATTGGTCTGGCTACAGTCTATCGTACTCTGGACCTATTAACCGACATGAATCTGATCAGTAAGTTTGATTTTGGCGACGGGAGGAGTCGTTATGAGCTAATAGGTCGATCTCCCAAGGGATACCATCATCATCTGGTTTGTGTCGGATGTGGACGGATAGTTAATTTTAGTGATTTTGCTGAGAGAGAGAGAAGCTTTATCCAGAAGCTAGAGATTGAACTATCTCAGAGATATAAATTCAAAATAGATTCTCACCGAATTTACTTTTACGGAGTATGCAAGGAATGTCAGTAAGTCATGATGATATTCTGTTTGGCAGAAATGTGACTAAATAGATAAGACATATTTGTAGGAGGATAAAGAATGCGGGAGTGCAGTATAAAACAGAATAAGAAAAGGTGTAATTGCAGCTATGAACCCTGCAGTAGAAAGGGAATTTGTTGTGAGTGTATCACTTATCACTGGGAGATGGGAGAATTACCAGCCTGTTTTTTCCCCGATGATATAGAAAGAACCTACGACCGTTCTGTTGGAAGATTTATTAAGACTTACCAGGAAAGAGGGCGCTGGTGGTGAGAATGGTGGGTGGTTAATTGGTGAATGGTGAATAGTCAAAAAGAAAAAGAAGCTTAAGTTCTGGATACTCGATTCTCGATACTTGATGCTCGCAAAAGACAAAAAAGGAAACTAAAGACGAGTATCGAGTATCTAGCATCGATTCACGATTCACGAAATACCATTCACGAATACTGTCCGCATGTATTCCTTTAGAAGGATGTAATTAATGATTACTTTAAAGTCAAAAGAAGAGTTGAAATTTCTTAGAGAAGCCGGGCAAATTGTAGCAGAAGTTTTGGAAGAATTACGAGAGATTATTATTACAAACTCAGGAATAACCACAAAAGAGCTGGACCGTTTTGCTGAGAGCCTGATATTGAAACGGGGAGCTAAGCCAGCTTTTAAGGGATATCGTGGATTCCCCTCTTCTCTATGTACTTCCATTAATGAACAAGTTGTTCATGGTATCCCCGGGTCTTATAGGCTGCATTCAGGTGATATTATAGGCCTCGATTTGGGAGTAAGATTTAATGGATACTATGGTGATGCGGCTGTCACTGTGACTGTGGGTAAGGTAAGTGATGAAGTAAAGAAATTATTGCAAATTACCGAAGGGGCACTATACAGAGGAATCAAACAGGCAAAGGTGGGAAACAAGCTCTCTGATATTTCTTATGCTATCCAATCTTATGTGGAGAAAAATGGATTTTCTGTAGTAAGAACTCTGGTCGGTCACGGGATTGGAAAAGCTCTCCATGAAGAACCGGCAGTGCCTAATTTTGGCAAACCTCACCAGGGTCCCCTCCTTAAAAAAGGAATGACATTAGCAATTGAGCCAATGGTTAATACAAAAAGCTTTGAGGTCAAAGTAAAAGAGGACAACTGGACGGTGGTAACAGCAGACGGTAAACCCTCTGCTCATTTCGAACATACCATTGCTATAATGAAAAACGAGCCAGAAATATTAACATTAACTAAACAAAAAAAAAGAGAAGTGTGAAATATAACAGCAGACGTTATTATCCATTCAGTCAGTTTTTAAGGGAAAGATTCGGTTGCAAGGTTTATAAATTACCTATAGACGCTGGTTTTACCTGTCCCAATAGAGATGGTAAGATTGGTTACGGTGGTTGCACTTACTGTTATAACCCAAGTTTCAGCCCTTCCATCCTTTTACAAAAATCAAGTATTTCTCTCCAGGTTAAATATACAAAAGCTTTGCTCAAAAAAAAAGGTAAAGTTAGCAAATTTTTGATCTATTTTCAATCCTATACAAATACCTACGCAAAAGTGAAGATTCTAAGGAGGCTGTATGATGAGGCTATTCAGGATAAGGACGTCATCGGCTTTTGCATCGGAACCAGACCTGACTGTGTTCCTGATGAAGTGCTTGACCTGATTGAAAGTTATGCTAAGGATTACCATATCTGGCTCGAATATGGACTCCAATCAATGCATGATGAGACACTTTTAAGAATTAGGAGGGGTCATAATTTTGCTCAGTTTGAAGATGCAGTTAAGCGAACGCAGGGCAGGAATATTTTTATCTGCGTTCATATTATTCTGGGTCTACCGGGTGAGGTAAAAGAAGATATCCTCAAAACAGCTAGGGCGCTAGCCGGAATGGGAATTGATGGAATTAAGCTCCACCACCTTCAGGTTATTAACAAAACAGAGTTAGTCAGAGATTTCCAAAGAGGAGAGTTCAAGGTTCTTTCTTCAGAAGAATATATAAAGCTTGTCTGTGATGTGCTTGAGCTGCTTCCCGCCAGGATTACTATCCAACGACTGGTAGGAGAAGTTCTTCAAGATAAGATGCTTGTCGCCCCTCGCTGGAATCTCAACAAACATGAGATTCTCTCTGCTATTGACCAGGAGTTTACAGGCAGAGGTTCTTTCCAGGGCTCAAAATTTGATTCCAAGAAATATCGATGAACAACGAACTATGAACAAGGCAGTGTACTATGGTTTTTGGCTTTGTTTTCTAGCTATGATAATTTATCCTATACGCTATCCGCTAAACGCTATTCGCTGTCTTTTTCTATATGGATTGTTCTGGTTGGGAAGGGGATCTTTATTCCCTGAGCCTGGAGCTCCTCGTAGGCGGCAGAAACGATCTTATCCTCTATGTCAAATCTATCCTTGAAATTATGAACCCAGAAGACCAGCCTGAAGTTAAGGGAAAAGTCAGCCATTTCCATAAAATATACTCTGGGAGGAGGGTCTTCAAGAATTCCCTTTATCTTATTAATACAGGCAAGGAGAATTTGTTTTGCCTTCTTTATATCCGACCCGTAGGCTATCCCTATCTTAATTACCATCTTTAGGTTAATGGCGGGACGTCCGTAATTAGTAATTTTGGTTGTCACCAGGCTATTATTGGGAATGATAATTTCATTTCCCTCATCAAAAGATTTTATACGGGTAGATCTTAAGCCTATGTCAATAACCTCTCCTATTTCTCCAGTTTCCAGTTTTATAAAGTCGCCTATCTTAAACGATTTATCAGCAATGAGAGCCACTCCACCAAAGACATTAGCAAAGATGTCCTGCAAAGCAAAACCTATGATAAAGCCAGCAATACCCAGGCTGGCTACTAAAGCAGTTACTTTTATACCCCAGACGTCAAGGATGAAGATAAGCAAAAGGATAAATACAACAAAGTTTAGAATTTTTCTGCTTATTACTATCAATTCGTGCCCTCTGGCCTTACCCGTAACTGCCTTTCTTTGTGTAAACCAGGTTTTGATAAACAAATTGATGAAGAAAGCGACTAGATAACAGGAAATGCCTATCACTACGGAGGCTAACGCCTTGGAAGAGATACTTTTGACTAGGGCAGGAAGAGGGAGGAAGTTAAGGGCAGTGGCTATTCCGGCCAGAAGAATAAAATAGAATACAGGAGTTTTAATTCGAGCCAGGATAATATCGTCAAGCTGGGTGGCGGTTTTTTTTGTCCATCGTTCTACCAGATGAGTCAGAATAAGATAGACAAATTTCGCTCCCAGGAAAAAAATCACGAAACTCAAAGCTGCTTTGAAATAAGGACTAATACCAAGTTCTTCCAGAAATTTTAACATCCCGATTCTCTCTTCATCTAAGTTTTTTTGCTCCCCTTTTAAGATATAACAAAGTATCTCTATGTCAAGAATATCTTTCTTTTGGTACCTGCTATGGAGCTTCCTCAAATTATTATTCGCAAAAATCTGGCCGACCTTGCCCTGCAGGGCGTATAAAACGACGTCTTGGTAATCTAGCACGGGCGGTTGACAAACATTCAATAAGTGTAATAATATGATACGGAGCAACATCATCAATTCTCTAAGATTAGAAATGAGCGCGGAAAAGAGAGATAGAGATTGGCATTAGCCAGAACGGGAAAGTTCGCTAATAGCGAGGTAGATAGATGAATGAATGGGAACGTATTTGTAGAGAAGTCGTTAATGATGGTTTATTGAGAATTGATTCAGAACATACTGTTTGGTGGGCAAACGAAATGATGGCTACCATGCTGGGGGTACCTCACTGTAAGTTAATAGGAAAGAAATACTATGAAATATTGCCTGGCAAAAAAGAGCCGCTCTCTTTTTATCCTCTTTCCCAGGTCGAGAAAGGTAGCAGCTCCACCTCTGATGAGATTTATGTTTCTCATCTAGAAAAATGGTTATTGATAGAGTATTTCCCTGATTCTAACTCAAAAGAAGAAACCAAAGGAACAATATGCCGTATTCAGGATATTACCGAAAGAAAAGAGAAGGAGAGGCAATTAGAGCAAATGGACCAGGTCTCTGCTCTGGGAAATACAGCCGCAGCTATTGCTCATGAAATAAATAATCCATTAGCCTCTATTTCCATTGATCTGGAAAGATTATTGAAAGACAAAAATAATAGAAGACTGGCCAAAGACCATACGAAAATATTGAGGATGACCGAAAGAATTTCTGATATTGCCGGGACCCTGCTCGATTTTTCCAGAAAAAGACCGCTCCAATTCAAGAACGAACATGCCAATGCTATTCTCGATGAGGTTCTAGCTATGGTTGCCAATAGATTTGTGGTTGGGAATAAAAAGATTATTAAACGATATACTAAAAATCTTCCTGCCATAAAAGTTGACTCCCACCAACTTCAGCAAGCTTTTCTCAATTTAGCAATAAATGCTCTGCAATCATTAAAAGAAAAAGGTATCCTTTTCGTTATAACCAGCAATATAAGCCAGGTTAAGCATGTGAAAGTAACCTTCAAAGATACCGGCTGTGGCATTTCCAAGAAAGATATGAAAAAAATCTTTGATCCCTTTTTTACCACCAGACAAGATGGAAGTGGACTGGGATTGACTATTGTTCATCGAATTATCAATCAGCACGGCGGGACTATAGAGGTCAAAAGTGCTCTGGGCAAAGGAACGCGGGTGGATATTTTTCTACCTTCAGTGCTGAAATAGATTTTAGGCCTGAGGTTTTCTGGTAACTAGCCGGCGAACCACGTCATTGCCAGCAGCGAAGCGGTGAAGCAATCTCAGGTCTCCCTCCGGAAGGTTCGCAGTGAGAGATAGGAGTTTCGGCGGGATTTTCCCTGCTGTGTCTTGATGTTATCCTGCTAGACAGAAGGAACAATCAGCAATGAACAAAATCTCAGTAGGTGAAGAAGAAAGAATTAAGATAATGATCGTAGAAGACAACGTGGAAGTTGCTGAGTCTATCAAGAACTATCTCACTTCGGAGAATTTCGAAGTCACAATTTACAATGAGGCTCCTGAGGCATTGACAGAGCTGAAAAAGGGAGTCTATCACCTTGTCCTTTTGGATCTAAGAATGCCCAAGATGTCAGGGGAAGAGATGTTGAGGAAGATGAGAGAGGGTGGCTGGAATATTCCAGTAATAATCCTGACAGCTTATCCTAGTGTAAAATCGGCCATCGAATCCCTAAAATTACAGGCCTTTGATTATATCGAAAAACCCTTTAAGATGTCTCGTCTATTAGATACTATTAACTCTGTAATTAAGGAACGGGGAATTACTACCCGCCCCAAAGAAATACTGATGTCCAGGGTGGGCGAAAGAATGAGATTCCTGCGGAATGAGAAAAAACTCACCCTAAGACAATTAGCGACTCGAGCCGGAGTCTCACCAAGCTTACTCTCCAAGATCGAGGTAGGAAGCAGTTCACCATCCCTTTTTACTATTTATAGGGTAGCAAAATCCCTGGAAATCAGCTTAAGAAGTTTCTTTGAAGATATGGAAGTCTAGTTTATTCAATCTTTTCCTGAACGGCCTACCAAATCTCAGCGAACAGTAAGACCATCCTACTGTATCATACCCAAAAAGATTATTCATTAACTCAGATTGAACATAACGAGAAGTAGTAAAAGCTTTGTAGGTAAGCGTGAGATTACCTACTCTCACAAAAGATGAGCGATAATTGATCCAAGTATCGCAAACAAAAAGGATAGGGGAATCGCTCTTAAAAAGGAAGGAACTCATGGAAAATGAAGCTTGGGTGTTGACTTATATTAAACTACTTGACAATTATTCAAAATGTGTTATAATATACATATAAAATGATTCAAAATGTGCCATATATGCATATAAAAAGATTTCGGATAGCATTAATAATTAAGAGGATAGTAATTGGATTTAGTTTAGTGAAGAAAAGTATTTGAAGCTTGAAAAAAAGATCGGGGCCTGCTGCAGGAATGACAAAGCCTGACTCAGTACTGAGTCCAGGAGGGACTCAAAAACTCCGCTAACAGGACTCCAACCCTCAAGCTCTAAGCTCGAACTCTTAAGTGCTACCGTTGATTACCGCCCAGGGCCTAGCACTTTCGATTTCTCTATTTCACATCAACCTGCCAGAACACGATCGGGTAGAACCAGTCTCCAAGCTGTTGTGACATCAGGCATAATGTAAGGAGATCCCATCCAACAGGTGATAATTACAGATGAAGGTAGAGACTAAATTTGCATCTTTATTTATTATCTTAGTGGTCTTAGTAGTCCTTCCCTTCAGCATTTTAGAGCGTCGAGCAGTGAGTCTGGAGCAATGGGTCATAATAACAGCCCTTTTGACCATAGGCACATTAGCTTTTATTGTGGTCAGCAAAAGGATCACCCACTCTATTAGTCAGCTTCTACACCAGGTTAGCAGTTTCTTGCAGGGAGATCTTACTCAAAGAATCAAATCTAAGAGTAAAGATGAGATAGGCAAGTTGGCAAATGCTTTTAATCAAATAATAAAGACAGTGCATGCTGACAAAAAGGAACTAGAACAGCTCACCAGAAAACTAAGCACCTCCACCCAACAATTGAAAAAGAGAATTTCTGAGTTATCAGCTCTCAATAGAGCTACCAAAACTCTAAATTCTGCTTTAGGTTTGGAAAAAAAAATACAATTAATCGTCGATAAGGCCATTTCTATAGTCAATGCCCAGAAGAGTGTTTTTGTTCTTACTGATCGGCAAGAAAATGAACTAGATATAAAGTGTACGCAAGGAGAGAACATTAGGCCAGAACTTCACCGGGAACTTGCCCGCTGGGTCACAAGAAATAATGAACCGATCTTGCTGAACGGAAAATCTAATGATTTACAATTCAAAGGATTGTTGCAGGAAAATGACGCTGGGGCTGTTATGTGTGCGCCGTTGAAAACCAAGAATGGTCCACTAGGCAGCATCAGTGTTGAACGTTCAACCTCCCAAGAAGGATTTGTCGACAGTGACTTAGAACTGTTTTCTACCTTTTCCAATGAGGTAGCCTTGGCCTTGGAAAATGCTCTGCTGGCCGATAAACTGATTGAGTCCCGCGAACTAGATTCTTTTAACAGGGTCACTTCGGTAGTTATTCATGATTTAAAGGGTTCCATCAGTGGCTTATCAATCTTACTCAGTAATACGGAACAAAATTATGACAATCCCGAATTTCGGGCTGATTTAACAGCTATCATCGCCGATACTGTGAAAAAGATCGAGGATTTGGTAGCTAGATTAACCAGTCGCCCACATCTCTTAGAGCTTAAATCTGAGTCCATAAAGCTGATTATTGAGCGGGTGATAGACAAGTTAGATTTGAGAGAAGTTGAGGGTATCGAGTTAACCGAAGAATGTGAGGAATTGCCAGATCTAATGGTTGATAAAAAGAATATGGAAAGAGTATTTGAAAACCTCATTGTTAATGCTTTGGAGGCTATGCCAAAGGGAGGAAAGCTTCGAATAGCTTCCCGGAAAGAGGGAGGGATACCAACTGCTGTTATTGAAATCACCGATACTGGGCACGGCATGACGCAAGAGTTTATCAACAACGGTTTATTCAAACCATTCCGAACGACTAAAGCCAAAGGTCTGGGTTTGGGTCTATTCTCTTCTCGAGAGATTATTTTCTTACACGGAGGAAAAACAGAGGTGAAAAGTGAAGTAGGTGAAGGAACAACATTCATGGTGAAACTACCCATTTTTACTATGGATGGCAGGCTCAAAGCTATAAGAGAGACCTAGGAGAAAGTCTAGAGAATGAAAACGGTATTAGTGGTTGACGATGATGATGGTCTAAGAAAACAGATTCATTGGGCCTTTAAGGACTGCTATCGGCTCACTCAAGTTGCCAACAGGACTCAAATGCATGACGTTCTTCAAGAAAATTCTATCGACCTGGTGCTGTTAGATCTTCACCTTCCCCCCCGCCAGAGTACGCCAGAAGAAGGAATTAAGGCCCTGAAGGAGATTAAGAGCGTCAATCCTGGAATCAAAGTGATTGTCATCACCGGAGATAATGAAGAAGAGACATCTCTGAGAGCCATAGATAATGGTGCTTGTGATTATTTTTGTAAACCCCTGATCTTGGAGGACATGAAAGTCATTCTCGATAGAACTCTCTACGTCCAGAGCCTAGTGCAGAAAAATCAGCAACGGCTGGAGAAGCTCGTAAAAAAGTATAGCTTTGCTCAGATGGTAGGCAAGAGTAAGGAAATGACCCAGCTTTTTGAGATGATTGAAAGGATTGCTCCGACTGATTGCACAGTCCTTATCCAAGGAGAAAGTGGAACCGGAAAAGAACTGGTATCCCGGGCCATTCACTATAATAGTGCGAGAAGAGACAAACCCTTTATAGTGATAAACTGTGCTGCCCTGCCGGAGGCTCTTTTAGAAGCAGAGCTCTTTGGGCATGAAAAGGGTGCCTTCACCGACGCTGGGTATAAAAAAGACGGCATGTTCGAAGTAGCTGATAAAGGAACTATCTTCCTTGACGAGATCTCAGATATGAGCCCCCGCATGCAGGCTAAAATCCTTAGAGTGATTCAGGAAAGGTCTTTTAACCATCTGGGTAGCACAAAGCCTATTCAGGTAGATATTAGGATTCTGGCCGCTACCAATAAGGACCTGGAGGAGTTGATCCACGAAGGAACCTTCAGGGAAGACCTCTACTACAGATTAAATGTCGTATCTATTTTAGCTCCTCTCTTGAGAGAGAGAAAGGAGGATATTCCTCTATTAGCCCAGCACTTTTTAACCATGTACGCCACCCTCCGTGGGAAAAAGATAAAAAGTATTTCTCCTCAGGTTATGGACCAGCTTTGCAGGTACAGTTGGCCAGGCAATATAAGAGAACTGGAAAATGTAATGGAAAGGGCAATTATCCTCTCAAGTGGAGAAATTATTTTGCTCAGGGACCTTCCCCCTCACCTGCAGTCTGCCTTCCCCCGTGAAGAATCATCCCCGTCTTCTCTTAAAGAAGCAGAGAGAAAGCTTATTCTCGATGCTTTGCGGGCTACCGGAGGCAACCAGAGCAGAGCCGCTCAGCTTCTCGGAATTCACCGTACCAGTTTATGGCGCAAACTAAAAACATACGATCTCGAGCCTTAGGATTATCGCAAAAAGGTAGCTTTTCCTTTCTTCACTACCAGCTTTACGCTGGTGGTACTCTCCAGGGCATAGACTGAGCCGTCATAGGAAGTAACATATAACAATCTCCTTCCCTCGGCGGGGGTGCAATTTATCCTTGCCTGAGTAGCGTAGACCCACTTCTCTTCACCTTTATCTCGGTCGAGCGCATATACCTTTTCATCTGAAGAACCAACATAAACTGTATTTCCTGTAATAAGAGGGGCAGCATCCACCCATCCACCTGTCTCAAACTTCCACTTAAGTTCGCCAGTTTTAGCATCCAGAGCATAAAGGAAATGGTCCCAGGAACCTACATACAGGATACCATCCGCCAGAACAGGAGAAGAAGAAATAGCTCCTTTAGCCTCAAATCTCCACTTCATTCCGCCTGTCCGGGCATCCAGAGCGTAAAGGAAATGATCCCATGAACCTACATAAACCCTTTCTTCTGTTACCAAAGGGGAAGAGGATATATTCCCTCTCGTCTGGTATTTCCACTTTAACTTTCCACTTTGGGCATCCAGAGCGTAAACCTGATAATCTCCTGAGCCCACTACCAGCAGATCCTTTAAAATACCAGGCCCTGCATCCACCCATCCTCCCGTTTTGTAAACCCACTTAAGCTCTCCACTATTTGCTTCCAAGGCATGAATTCGACCATCCGAACACCCCACATACACTAAGCCATTAGATACCACTGGAGAGGAGTATACACTTATTCCGGTGGAGTATCTCCATTTCAATTGGCCACTTTCTGCATCTAAGGCGCAGAGATATCCATCGCCTGTTGCGATATATACCAAATCACCATTCAAAGTGGGTGCAGAATAAATCCTGTCTTCAGCCTCATATTTCCAGACCACCTCACCGTGCAAGCCACTCAAAGCATAGAGGAAATGATCCCAGGAACCTACATATAGTTTGTCCTTCCCCACTATAGCAGAGGAGGATATAGAGGCACCAGTGGGAAACTTCCATCCCAGAATCAGAGGTGGTTCAACAGAAAAAGAGACTAATTCAATACCTGCTGCCGCAACTTCAATCAAACCGTAATTGGTCTGGATTTCCATCTGACTAATTATGCCTGAAATTCTGTCCCCGTTTTTCATCACTAAAATGTCCTGATTTTTCTCCCCCTCCTCAGATAAACCCGAAATTATAACTTCACTGATCCCCTCTGCACTAACTTCCACTGGGCTAACTTCCACCAACGGGTAGCTGGTTTCAACCTCCACTTTGGTAATCTCACCGGCAATCCGGTCACCGTTTTTCATATATAAAGTATCTGCAAGAACTGATGAGGAGATAATTAGCATCACCGCTATCACTGCCAAGGCTACAACAAAAGCCCTATTGGGCATTCCTGACCTCCCATTCCAACCTTTTATTTTTCAGATATCCATACTTTCTCAAACTCTACGATTCCTGTAGAACTTATTGCCACCCCCTCTACTTCAGGAGAAAACGCAATCATCCCCTTGGTGTGAACCAGAGGGATACAAGAAATATCCTGTTGAACAATCTTTTGAGCCTCCTGGTAAAGTCTTGTTCGCTCTATCTGATCGGTAACTTGCCTTGCCCTTTCCAGAATTTCATGAAAGAAACTGCTCTGGTAGAAGCTCCAGTTGGTATTACCAGGCTTCCCTAGAATTTCCCTATCCAATAGAGGGTAGAGAAAATTATCAGGGTCGGGAAAATTTGCCCTCCATCCGCTAAGAGCCATATGATGCTCACCCTTCTCGCACCCTTCTAGATAACTCCGCCAATCCATTTCAATTACCTGCACATCTATTCCTACTCCAGCTAAATCATCTTTTATCTCTTGTGCTATTCCCTCCAGGTCTGGCAGGTAAGAAACCGGACTATCAGGTATCAAGAGACTCAGCGTAAGCCTTTCTACTTTTGCCTCTTCTAATAGCTCTTTAGCTCTCCCAGGGTCAAACTCGTATTCCGGGACATTTGGATTATATCCCCAGAGAGTAGGAGGAATTAAACCCCGGGCTACTATTGCTTTTTCCGGGTAGAACATCTCTTGAAGTTTTTCTTTATCAATGGCTCTGTGCACTGCTTCCCTTACCTTCACCCGATTTAAGGGGCCTTTTCTCATATTCAAGGCCAGATAGACCACGTCAAGATGGAAAACCTGTATCAGTGTTAGCCTATCACTAAATTCAACTGCTGATTTAGTCCCAGCAACATCTTCCAATTGGGCACTCTGTATCTCTCCTTCTATCAGGCCCTGGATCCGACGATGCTCCTGGAGAATAGGACGAAATATAAGACTATATAAATAGGCTTTCTCTCCCCAGTAATCTTCATACCTTCCCAGCACCACCTCACCATCTTTCTTCCAGCCAAGTAGTCTAAAAGGACCGGTCCCTGCTGGATGTTGATAAAAATTCTCTCCGAAGGCTTTCACCGCTTCTGGGCTAACTACCATAGCTGCAGGACTGGTTAGAGCATAAATAAAAGGGATATAGGGTATCTTCAGAGTAAATTCTACCGTGTATTCATCTACGGCCCGGACTTTATCAATTATCTCTCCAAAAAGATATCTTCCATAAAAGTACTTTTCCTCATAATAAGGGTGACCGGGATCAAGCTGTCGCTGAAAGGAAAATACTACTGCATCTGCATTTAAAGGAGCCCCATCATGGAACTTTACCCCTTTCCTCAAATGGAATATCCACTCCTTACCCTGTTCTTTGACCTGCCAGGAGATGGCCAGACAGGGTCCAATAGCTTTATCCTCTGTCAAATATTTCACCAGCGGCTGGTACATAGTTTCACACACCTGAATAGAGTTTTTATCCAGG
>WJOQ01000199.1 GCA_009618505.1 Clostridia bacterium
CTTTGGTACGGCTGTTCTCATTTTTCCTGATGGTTTCAAGCTAGACATTGCCACCTCTCGGCGGGAATTCTATCCCCGTCCGGCTTCTCTGCCCAGGGTAACACCAGCTTCTTTACGGGAGGACGTTTTCCGGCGGGATTTTACTGTAAATACTATGGCCATTGATATTAATCTGAATAGCTTTGGCAATCTGATAGATTTCTTTGCCGGGCAAAAAGACATTAAAGAGAAGAGGGTAGGGGTTCTCCATAGCAAGAGCTTCATTGAGGACCCTACCAGGATCTTTCGGGCTATCAGGTTTGAGCAGAGATATGGATTTACTATCGAAGATAAGACTCTCAGGTTGATCGAAGATGCCCTCAGAAGAGGTTTATTGCAAGAATTGAGCGGAGAAAGGATTCGGGAAGAATTAATCCAGATTCTGGAGGAGGATAGACCCGGCAGGGTCATTAAGAGAATGCAAGAGCTAGGTGTTCTTAAGACTCTTCATCCCAGGATGAGGCTAGATGAAGAAAAAGAAGAAAGACTGGATCATCTGGTAGATGTTTTTGCCCGCTTTGAGATTCTCTTTAATAAAAGAGTAAAGAGATGGTTGATTAGACTCCTTTTATTATTAGAAGATTTGAATGGAGCTGAGCTGAAAGAGTTTTGCCGAAGATATAGATTTAATAAAGAGGAAAGAGAATCTATTCTTGAAGGTAAAAATAAGGCTAAAGAGCTCGAGGAAAAATTAAAGACGAGTCAATTTCTCAAACCTAGTTCTATTTATTATCTTCTCCAACCGCTTTCTCAGGAAATTCTTCTTTTTACCATAGCCAGGGCAGAAGAGAAGGGGATAGAAAAGCGTATATTTGACTATTTATCTAAATTGAAGAATATTAAAATTAAGGTTGATGGAAATGATTTGAAGCAGATGGGGTATAAACCCTCTCCAGAATTTACTCAGATTCTAGAGGAGCTCAAGAAAGCTAAACTAGATGGGGAAATAGAGACAAGAGAAGAAGAGCTCGATTATATTAAGAAGAGATTCCCCCGGGAGGAAACTAAATGACAGTGGTGGTGTTGCTTTTTTCGCTGGTAGTGGTACTTTTCTCCATAATTTTGCACGAGTGTGCCCATGGACTGGCTGCTGAACGTTTGGGCGACCCTACAGCTCGGCAGGCCGGAAGAATTACCCTCAATCCTATTCCACATCTGGATCCGATTGGTTCTATTCTTCTGCCTGGTGTTATGCTTTTGAACAACCCCAAGCGAGATATGATGTGGATTGGCTTATCAGGACCTGCTGCTAACTTTGCTGTAGCTCTTATTCTGGCTTTGCTTTTTCGTCTTCTGCCCATATCTGCTTCCCTGGGAGCAATAATCCTTTTCTATGGGGTAGCCATCAATCTACTGCTGGGTCTCTTTAACCTTATTCCCATTCCGCCTCTGGATGGGTCAAGAATTCTAACCGGACTTCTGCCAGAGAAGTATGCCTACGCCATAAATAGCATAGGGCGTTTTGGCTTCATAATACTTATCATTCTCTTTATGAGTGGAGTTTTCCGTATTATTTTTGCAATGGTTTTCAGATTAAGCCTTCTATTAACGGGCATGCCTTTATGGGCGCTAGGGTAATCATGCGAAATAGAATAAGAAGGATAAAATGAGAGTTTCCTATAAACATCTTCAGGAAATAGTGAATTTTTCTTTTTCTCCTCAGGAATTGGCTGAACAGTTAACCCGCTTAGGTCTTGAGGTAAAGAACATAGAATATTTTGGAAAACTGGAGAAGATAGTAGTAGGAAAGATTGTTTCCATTGAAAATCACCCTAATGCTGATAAGATAAAAGTAGTTAGAATAGACGTCGGCAGGGAGACTATTTCTTTGGTTTGTGGGGCTCCTAACATAAAAGAAGAAATGGTTGTTCCTGTAGCTTTGGAGGGAGCCAGCCTTAAAGGAGGGATAAGGGTAAAGAAAATAAAAGTGCGGGGGATTGATTCTCCGGGAATGATTTGTTCAGAAAATGAACTTGGATTAGGAGGGGATCAATCTGGAGTTATGCTACTTCCTTCTCATTTACCTTTAGGAATAAATCTTTCTCAGGCCCTGGATTTAGAAGATATTGTATTGGATTTGGAGATAACTTCCAACCGGGGAGATTGTTTATCAATGATAGGAGTAGCGCGTGAAATTGCTGCTCTAACTGGTGAAAGCCTTCATCTCCCTTCCTTTGGAGTAAGGGATGATAAAAAGCAAAAAGGGCATCAAATTGATATAGAGATAAAAGATATCACTCTTTGCCCTTATTATAGTGCTCATCTTATAAGGGATGTAAAGATAGGACCTTCTCCTCACTGGCTACGTCATAAAGTTCTAATTGCCGGAGCCGTACCTATCAATAACATTGTAGATATTACCAATTATGTTCTGTGGGAAATGGGACAACCCCTGCATGCCTTTGATTATAGATTTCTTGAGAATAAGAAGATAATAGTTCGCCGAGCGGAAAAGAGCGAATTTCTGGTCACCCTGGACGGTATCAGACGGGAACTTGATGAAGATATGCTCGTTATCGCTGATTCGACTCGTCCAGTAGCTCTGGCTGGAATTATGGGAGGAAAAGATACCGAGGTAACAAATTCTACGGTGGATGTTTTGCTGGAATCCGCATATTTTGATTCTTCGTCTATTCAACGTACCTCAAAGAAGATAGGTTTGACTACAGAGGCATCTTCTAGATTTGGGAGAAGAGTAGACCCCTCAGGAGTCAGGGGAGCTCTAGAGAGGGCTTCTCTTCTTATAGAAAAAATAGCAGGAGGGAAATTCGAGAGAATTCTGGAAAGGGGTCAATTACCAGTAAGAAAAAGGTGGATTACTCTTCGGCCGGCACGAGTTCATCGTATTCTGGGGAATAGGGTCGCCCCCTTCCGCATGAAAAAGATTCTAGAAAATTTACAGTTTAAGGTTGAGAAAAAAAATGGAGATTGGAAAGTGAGTGTTCCTTCTTTCCGTTCCGATGTAAGCAGGGAAATAGACCTGATTGAGGAAATAATAAGATTTCATGGATATAATCGGTTAAGAACAAGTCTTCCTTCTCTGGTGAACAAAAAAATTGGTGAAGACCTCGAGGAACAGCGTAAGGAGAGGGTGAGAGAAATTCTAAAAGGATTAGGCTTTTATGAGGTGATTTCGGTCCCTTTTGCTGAAGAAGATATTTTCAGAAGGACAAACCTACTTTCTCAGAAAAAAATAAAAATTAGAAATCCTCTCTCTTCCCAGCAGGAATTCTTAATGCCCCATCTTTTCCCTCGTCTATTGAAAGTTGCCTCTTATAATCTCACTCAGAGCATAGAGCAATTGCGGATATTCGAAGTGTCCGAAGTCTTTCAAAATATTCATCCTCTGAAAGAGATTTCTTCAGTAGGAGGATTGGTCTATGAGGATGATTTTGGCTTTTTCCATATAAAAGGGATCGTAGAGACTTTATTGGAAGGCATGGGTATAAAAGGAGTAGATTTTATTTCCTGTGATTGTGCTTATCTTTCCAGTAGACAAAGGGCTTCCGTTTTAAAGGGAAGTGTAGTGCTGGGAGCATTGGGTAGGCTGGAGCAGGGAGTTGCCAAGAATCTAAAGCTCCCTTCCTCTGTTTATCTATTTGAGTTTGACTTTTCTCGTCTTATTGCTGCTTTTTCTGAGGGAGGAAAGAGATTTCGTCATTTACCCAGGTTTCCTGCTCTCAGGCGAGATTTGGCTATTATTGTTCCAGAAAACATTTCAGCAGAAGATGTAAAACAGGGGATCCTCAAAGGAGGAAGATGGCTGGAGAGGGTAGATTTTTTTGACCTTTATAGAGGGGGAGAAATGCCATCAGGATATAAAAGTCTTGCTTTTTCTTTGGTCTTTCGTGCTTCAGATAGAACTTTGACAGACAAAGAAGTTGACCAGGTTCAGGAAAAAATAGTTAATCTTTTGAAGATAGATTTAGGAGCAAGCATCAGAGAAGGATGATAACGTTCAAAAAAAGGGCAGAGGATTTCTCCTCTGCCCTTTTTTCTTTTTTATAAACTTCTAATCCATTTTTTTTGCTTATCGGTTTAGTACATTCCGCCTCCTGGTGGCATTCCGCCTCCTGGTGGCATTGCTGGCATAGCTGGCTTCTCTTCAGGGATATCAGTAACCAGAGCTTCTGTGGTCAGAATCAAGTTGGCAATACTGGATGCATTTTGAATAGTCGCTCTCACGACCTTTGCCGGGTCTATTACTCCGGCTTCTATAAGGTTTTCATATTCTCCTGTTTCTGCATTGAGTCCAAAGTCAGCTCCTTTACCCATAACTTTTTCTATCACTACTCCTCCCTCAAAGCCAGCATTCTCAGCTATCTTCCTTAAAGGAGTCTTAAGAGAATTTTTGATTATATTGATGCCAATTTGTTCATCAATATTTTCTGCCTTAAGTTTGTCCAGCGCTGGTGCAATCTTGAGGAGAGTCACTCCTCCACCGGGGACTATTCCTTCTTCTACCGCGGCTCTGGTGGCTGCTACCGCATCTTCCATGCGAGCTTTATTGGTTTTCATCTCCGCTTCCGTGGCAGCTCCCACATTGATTACCGCAACACCCCCGGCCAGTTTAGCCAGCCTTTCTTCTAGTTTTTCTCTATCATAATCAGAATCAGTTTCATCCCTCTGTAGTTTTATCTGGGCAATTCTGGCTTCAATCTCTTTCCGTTTACCCTTACCTTCGATAACGGTAGTGTTTTCATTATCAATTCTGATTCTTTTTGTCTGTCCCAGCACCGAAAGATCTATATTTTCTAGCTTCAATCCCAGGTCCTCTGATATTACCTGTCCACCGGTGAGCGTAGCAATATCCTCCAGCATAGCTTTTCTCCTATCTCCAAAGCCGGGAGCTTTAACTGCTGCGCACTTTAAGGTACCTCTTATTTTATTGACCACCAAAGTAGCCAAAGCTTCTCCTTCTAGGTCTTCCGCAATTATGAGAAAAGACTTTCCGGTATTGGCGATTTTTTCCAGAAGAGGCAGTATGTCTTTGACATTACTTACCTTCTTATCATGTAGAAGGATATAGGGATCATCCAATACCACTTCCATTTTTTCTGCATTGGTGACAAAATAAGGGGATAGGTATCCTCGGTCGAATTGCATTCCTTCTACCATCTCTAGAGTGGTTTCAGCCGTTTTTCCTTCTTCAATAGTAATAACACCATTCTCTCCTACTCTGTCCATAGCATCAGCGATTAAGTCACCGACGCTCGCATCATTAGAGGCAGCAACTGTGGCTACTTGCCCGATTGACTTCTTATCTTTGACCATCTTACTTGTTTTTTTTATTTCTTCTACCACTGCCTTTACTGCTTTTTCCATCCCTTTACGCAGATGAGTAGGGTTGACTCCCGCCATAACATGTTTCAGTCCCTCACGTATGATGCACTGAGTGAGCAGGGTGGCTGTAGTTGTTCCGTCACCGGCTACATCTTTGGTCTTCTCAGCCACTTCTTTTACCAGTTGAGCTCCCATATTCTCGTAAGGGTCTTTTAGCTCAATTTCCTTGGCTACAGTTACTCCATCGTCAGTCACAGTAGGAGAACCAAAACTCCTGGACAGTGCTACATTCTGCCCTTTAGGGCCCAGAGTAATGGTTACTGCATCAGCCAGTTGATCTACACCTCTTGCTAAAGCCTGTCTGGCTTCAGATTTAAATAAAAGTTGTTTAGGCATTATATATTTCCTCCTTTTGAAGTTGTTATTCTGCTATTGCTAAAACGTCGTCTTTACCGAGGATAAGATACTCTTCATTATCGAGTTCTACTTCCGTTCCTCCGTATTTGGCAAAGATGACCTTGTCTCCCTTCTTAACCCCTTTAAAATCGGGTCCGACTGCTATTACTTTCCCCTGTTGAGGTTTATCTTTACTAGCAGTTTCAGGAAGATATATTCCTCCCTCTGTCTTTTCCTTTTGCTCCAAGGCCTTTACAACAATCCTTTCTCCTAGGGGCTTAATTTTCATCCTTTCTCCTCCCTCTATATTATTTTTTTATTTTCACAATATATTTCCAGAATGCATAATTATATACATTTCAAGAAACCTGTCAAGTTGAGGTCCACGAAAAATTAAGAACTTCTAAAACTGAGATTTAGTGAGCATTTTAGAGACAGTCAAGACAGAATTGACTTCTTTTTAGAGAAGACAAAAGATACAGACTGTTAAAAATCAGCCTTGCTATAAAACAGAGTCTACCCAGCCGTCCTCAATTAAAGAGGGTCTTTACCCAAGGAGCATAGGTTTGCTCTCCTTTTTGGAGATTAAAATAATTATTATTCTTTAAGAAGTTGTCCAAGCCAGAGCGAGTCCTCCTCCTAAGGTTTCGCTCAAATACCTCTAGAATTAAGGTTTGCTTTCAATCTTTTTCCTAATCTAAATCTCGAGTGACTTGACAAGTAGCTGTAAATGGGTATTTAATAGACGATGAGGCTCTACGATGGGCTGAGCTAGCAATAATAAAAAGGCCTGCCGTCTAATCAAGGAAAATGGTTATCCATCCAAGATGCTCCTTTGTTCTATGAGAATCAGTCCCACCACAGACGGGGAAAAACATTGCTGGCACCTGGAAAAATTAGCCGGAGCTGATATAGTTTATACCTGTCCGCCAAAGTTCATTGGAGAGCTTCTCTTAGAGGGGAATCACATTGAGTTCCGAGACCAAATTGATGAGCCGCCACCGGATGGGGTTATGGAGAAATTAATGAAAATTCCCTATTTTGCCAAAGGATACGATGAAAAGTGATATAAGTCGGAGGATTTCACCGTCCCTCCCTCCGTTCAGACTACGGCAAAACAGTTTAGGCAAGCAGTTCAGAGAATGATTGATTTCACTAAAGAGAGCATATCATTAGGAAAGGAGGAAATCTT
>WJOQ01000068.1 GCA_009618505.1 Clostridia bacterium
CAGATTAGGAGAGTTGGTTGAGGTGGCGCGGTCCCTGGTCAAAAGATATGTTAAATTAGTAGTTGTCTCTGGAGGTAAAGGAGAGGTTCTGGTGGTAAAGAAGAGGGAAGTTATAATACTGACTCCTCCTTCTATAAAGACCTTAAATCCAGTTGGAGCTGGAGATGCGTTAGTAGCAGGTTTTGCAGTAGGGTTATTGAGAGGAACGGGTTTAGAAGAGATGGCTTCTCTGGGAGTAGCTGCTGGTGCAGCCAGCGTCGAAAAAGGAAGAGAAGAGGCTCTTTCGTTGGAGAGGATAGAGGAGCTGGCCAAGAAAGTGAGGTATAGAAGATATTCTCCTAGAGTGAGCTAAGGATAAGACTGGAAATAATATCGAGAGAGGTTAATTATGGGATTAGATGAAGGCAGAGAAGAAAAGAGAAGAATAAGTTATAAAAAAAAGTATTTGGATTTCAAAAATAAGTTTCAGGGGAAAGAGAAACAGTTATTGAAAATTCAAAAGGATCTTTCTTCCCTTAAAAAAGAATTCTATTCAGCGAAGATTTAATCAAGCAGTTTCTTCCCATTGTGGATGATTTAGAAAGAGCATTGGAGACGGTAAGAGGGAAAGAAGACATCACTAATTTTGTTCAAGGAGTAGAAATAATATTCAATCAATTAAAGAATACTTTAGAAAAGCAAGGGCTTGAACAGATTAGGGCCAAAGGAGAACCTTTTGACCCTTATTTACATGAAGCTATTATGAAGGTAGAATTGGATGAATATCCCGATAATATGATAGTAGAGGAGATGAGGAAAGGTTATAAGTTAAAGGATAGAGTTTTAAGACCAACTATGGTTAAAGTGAATAAAAGGAGTGATAAAGATAGTAAGAGATAGGTTCATTGTTCATTGGCTGTGAACTATGAACAATGAACTATGAACTAGATAATGGAGGAGGTTATTTAATGAATAAAAAAGCGAGTCAGAGAATGATCGGCATTGATTTAGGTACCACTAACTCCTGTGTAGCGGTGATGGAGGGAGAAGAGGCGACGGTAATTGCCAACCAGGAGGGGTCTCGTACCACTCCTTCCACAGTCGCTTTTACTGAAAAGGGAGAGATGTTAGTAGGTGAATTAGCTAAGAGGCAGGCGGTGACTAACTCTCAGAATACTATTAATTCCATTAAGAGGCTTATGGGTCGTAAATACAAGGAAAAAGCGACAAATGAAGCAAAAAAGAAGATTTCTTACCAGTTGGTTGAAGATTCTAAAGGCAGGGTGAAAGTAAAGGTAAGCAAGGGAGAGTTTCTGCCACAAGAAATTTCAGCCAGGATTTTACAAAAGATGAAGCAGACAGCCGAACAGTATCTGGGAGAAAAAGTGGAGCGAGCTGTAATTACTGTTCCTGCTTATTTCAGTGATAGTCAACGCCAGGCTACTAAGGATGCGGGAGCTATTGCTGGGTTAAAAGTAGAGCGTATTGTTAATGAGCCTACAGCAGCAGCAATGGCTTATGGGCTGGAAAAAAAAGAGGAACGAAAGATTGCTGTTTATGATTTGGGAGGAGGAACTTTTGATATTTCTATTCTGGACGTTGGAAAGCATAAAGACGAAAAGGATAAAACCGAAGAGTATGTAGTGGAAGTTCTTTCTACCAATGGAGATACTTACTTAGGGGGAGATGACTTTGACCAGCAAGTCGTCAACTGGATGGCGGAAAACTTTAAAAAGGAAAATGGTATAGACTTAAGAGAGGATAGAATGGCT
>WJOQ01000180.1 GCA_009618505.1 Clostridia bacterium
ACTTTTTCTATCTTAACCAACGACGCTTCCTTTATTCTTAATGCTAATTCTCTTATTCCCTCACCGCTTATAGCTGTGACGGGAACTACTGGAACAGTAAGAATATCTTCCAGTTCCTTCACATCAATCTCAATATTCTTATCCTGAGCGACATCCCACATATTTAATGCTATTACAACCGGATAACCTTTCTCGATAACTTGCAGTGCCAGGTAAAGACCGCGTTCCATTTTTGAAGCATCTATAACGCAGATGGCAACGGCTTCTTTATTTTCTTCTAGCATTTTTACCGCTACCTCTTCCGCTTTATCTTTTGGCTCTAAAGAGAAGGCACCCGGAACATCAATAATTTCAAAACTATCTCCCTCAATTCGCACCCGTCCTTTTGTATAATCAACAGTTGTACCGGGATAGTTCGATTCAGTAACTCTTGCTCCGGTTAAACGATTAAAAACGGCAGATTTACCTACATTAGGATGACCCATCAACAAAATCCTCATTTCTTACCTCCACCAATATCTTATCCGCTAAACCGAGACCTAAGGAAGTTTCGGCTTTGTCTACTATTATCACCACTGGACCCTTTATAGGCTGTTTTGTTTGCATCTTGACCTTCTTGCCCACTCTGATGCCCATACCGGCTATTTTTCCTTTTAGACTCTCCTTGATACGCTTTACTATTCCCTCTTCCCCATACATCATCTCAGAGAGCTTTTTTCTCATTTCATATTCTCCTTACCCTGATTCTTCTCGCCATTCCTCTACCCAGGGAAACTATATTCCTATCAATCTCAATCGTAACAGGACCACGGTTAGATATCACCCGCACCAGGCTGCCTTCAAATATACCTCTCAATAACAGCTTCTGCCGTAAGCCATATCCTCCTTCAATGGCCAGAACTTTTGCCCATTCACCGGCTTTTAGTTCTGCTATACTCATATTTTTGCCTCAAAAAATCTCTTGTTAATTTCTCTATTTACCTTGACCATCCGACAGATTCATAACAAAAGTTAGTGAATTCAAACTATATTAGACCAGCCTAACTTATTAGATAAAGAAAAATCTCTGCCCTTTTTCACTATTTTTCTCTCCTCAGGCATGGCTCTGGACGCTTGCCTGTTTTCAGGAAAGAGTGAAAGTTAGATAGCCAGAGAGGTTCTCCTTCAGGACAGGTTTCTATGAACTCTAAAAACTTTAATAGACGCTTCATCGTTCTTGCATCCAGAACATGCTCCATTCGGCAGGCATCACGCCAGGCAACAGGCTCACTCAATCCGAGAAAATCATGCAGGAATTTATAGAGGGTCTTATGGCGGGCATAAATCTGTTTAGCTACCCGAACCCCCTCCCGAGTAAGTTCAATATATCCGTACTTCTCATGATTGACCAACCCATTTTCAGCTAAAAACCTTATCCCTGCCGCTACAGAAGACATCTTCACTCCTAGATAATCAGCTAAATCGCTTACCCTTACCCACTTTTTTTCCAGGCTAATAACCAGAATTGCCTCTAAGTAGTCTTCTTTGCTCTGCGTCAAGACACTCATCTTCTTCATCGTTCTTTTTTAGCTCTTTCCCTTCTACACTCAAATTCTGTAAGACTAAACAAACAATGTTAGGCAACACTAACATTATAAGAAAAAAAATTATATTGTCAAGTCAACTTTTCTTTTGGCTATAATGATACTGCACACTTTTTTAAGAAGAACAATAGTAGAAGTTATTACTTCAATAAAGTGAAAGGGATCTG
>WJOQ01000067.1 GCA_009618505.1 Clostridia bacterium
TATAGTGACTGCGATATACGAAGGGATGACTGAGGGGATAACTCCCTTCAAAAAGATTCCTAAAATAATTGGAGGGAGATATGGGCTTTCTTCTAAAGAATTTACTCCCGCTATGGTAAAAGGAATATTTGAGGAGATGAAAAAAGAAGTTCCCAAGAATCATTTCACTATAGGGATAAATGATGATGTAACACATACCAGCATTTCTTATGATTCTGATTTTTCCATAGAACCTGCTGATAGAACTCGGGCAGTCTTTTATGGTCTTGGTTCAGATGGAACTGTGGGAGCTAACAAAAATACCATAAAGATTATAGGCGAAGAGACCGATAATTATGCTCAGGGTTATTTTGTTTATGATTCTCGAAAAGCCGGTTCTCTTACTATTTCTCATCTCAGGTTTGGCCCAACTCCCATTCATTCTACTTATTTAGTCAACCGCGCAAATTTTGTAGCCTGTCATCAGTTCTCTTTCTTGGAGCGTTATGATGTATTGAAAACTGCTCAGCCGGGAGCAGTATTTCTGTTGAACAGCTCTTATTCTGCTGATGAAGTATGGGATCATCTGCCTTACTCAATTCAAGAAACCATTATCGAGAAAAAGTTACGTTTTTATGTAATTGACGCTTATAAAATTGCCAAAGAGGTAGGCCTGGGAGCAAGGATTAACACCATAATGCAAGTTTGTTTCTTCTCTCTTAGTAAAGTTATTCCTATTGAAGAGGCAACTAAGGATATAAAGCGGTTTATCAAGAAGACTTATGGAAAAAAAGGGGAAAAGATAGTAAACACCAATTTTGCTGCTGTAGATAATACCCTTTCAAATCTTCATGAAGTAAAGATTCCGAGTAAAGCCAGTAGTAAGTTACCGAAACATCTTTCTGTTCCGGTAGAAGCACCTGAATTTGTGCAAAAGGTAACTGCAAAGATAATTGTCGGAGAAGGGGACGATTTACCAGTTAGTGCCTTTTCTGTTGATGGAACTTTTCCCAGCGGCACTACCCAATGGGAAAAAAGAAATATTGCTCAAGAAATTCCCGCCTGGGATCCTGATACTTGTATCCAGTGCGGAAAATGTGTGATGACATGCCCTCATGCAGTTATTAGAGCCAAGGTTTATGATCCAAAATTGCTTTCTTCCGCACCGGAAAATTTTAAATTTGCAGAGGTAAAAAATCCACAGTTTAAAGGTATGAAATATACTATCCAGATTTCCCCTGAAGATTGTACTAGTTGTAGCCTTTGTGTGGTAAATTGCCCGGCAAAAAACAAAAATAATCCTAAATTGAAAGCCTTAAATATGGTTTCTCAACCTCCTGTTAGAGAACAGGAATCCAAAAATTGGAAATTTTTCTTAGGAATTCCCGAAGTTAATCGAAAAGAGTTGAAACTTAGCGCAGTTAGAAATGTTCAGTTCTTACAACCTCTTTTCGAATTCTCCGGTGCTTGTGCTGGCTGTGGAGAAACTCCGTATGTAAAACTTTTAAGTCAGCTATTTGGGGATCGAGCTGTTATAGCTAATGCTACCGGGTGTTCTTCTATCTATGGAGGTAATTTACCTACCACACCTTGGACCTTTAATAAAGAAGGTAAGGGCCCAGCTTGGTCTAATTCTCTCTTCGAAGATAATGCTGAATTTGGATTTGGGATGAGACTGGCTATAGATAAGCAGTTTGAATATGCCTTAGAATTATTGGACAGGCTTTCTTCTGATATAGGAAAGGATTTAGTTGGTGAAAT
>WJOQ01000332.1 GCA_009618505.1 Clostridia bacterium
TAAGGAGAGAAAAATTAAGTTAGATCTCTTCCCCCAAAAAGGTAAATTTCAAAGGATAGGTAATGCTTTTATGCGTTGCCTATCCTTTTTTTATTTATTTGTAAAGGAGCCTGTGGGAATATCAGGGAGAATACTATCCTACGTGGGCGAACAATTCCGTACCCTGACGGTCTGGTCCGCAGGCTCCTTTGGCAAAGCTCCGATACGGAGCATAAACGTAACTCCTGATTATCAAAGAAAAATCTCAGTAGCGGAAAGAGAGGTGGTGATACTATTTAGCTACATTCTTTGAAATTGGGAGATTATATAAAAGATTGAAGACAAAAAAAATTAAGTTAAGGAGATAAAAATGATACGAAAGTTAGTAGTAGCGTTGCTGATTGGGGTGCTCTGTCTATTAGGAGCAACTTCCGCATTGGCAGTGACATACGACGAGGCTCCTATGCTCAGGACAATGGTAGCCGCAGGAGAACTTCCACCTGTAGAGGAGAGACTACCTGAAGAACCTGCGGTAATGGAACCGGCAAAGGAAATTGGCCAGTATGGTGGAACTCTACGCGTTCTTGCCCTGGATGTTTGGGCATGGAATGACATGGGAGAAGTAGCAACACGTGGTGAGACACTGCTGCGGGTTGCTGAGGATGGCGTAACTCTAGAAGGTGATTTGGCTAAAGGGTACAAACTATCAGATGATGGAAAGACCTTTACACTCTATCTCAGAGAAGGAGCGAAATGGTCAGATGGAGCTCCCTTTACTGTAGACGATCTTTTGTTTGCGTTTTATGACATGCACTGGAACCCACAAGTACCATACACAATAGGTTTTCTCACTAGCGCTTTGACGGAAGTAAAGAAAATCGATGACTACACAGTGCGTTTTGAGATGAGTAGTCCTTGTCCAGTAATGGCATATCAGTTAGTAATGTCTGGGGGTCATAAGTACTTTAAACCTAAACACTATTTGAAAAGATGGCACATAGACTATAATCCCGAGGCAGAGGAATTAGCGAAAGAAGAAGGTTATGAGAATTGGTGGAAATGCTTGATGTATCATGCTAGCTACTCTGCTTTCGATGAAAGTGGTATAAATATGCCTACCCTGCAACCTTGGATTGTTGAAACAATAACCACTACCAATAAGTTGCACGTGCGCAATCCCTATTACTGGAAGGTGGATACAGCTGGAAACCAACTCCCCTACATTGACAAGATAATGCAAACCGTAGTTGGTATAGAAGTCTATCAGATGAAAGTAATAAGTGGGGAAGCTGATGTCGCCTATTTTCAAACAAGTGTGGAGAACTATCCTCTGTACAAGGAGAATGAAGAGGCAGGAGGCTACACAGTTGGACTGATCCCAGGAGTATATGGGGCAAATATATTTTTTGCCGTCAATGTAAATAATCCGAATCCTGTCAAGCGTGACCTCTATCGGGATGTGAGATTTCGCCGAGCTTTGTCATTGGCCATCAACCGTGAGGAACTTAATGAAGTTTGCTACTTTGGCCTTGGTACGCCTCGTCAGGCTACAGTTCTTCCTTCTTGCAGTTACTACAAAAAGGAGTGGGGAGAAGCTTATGCTCAATATGAACCAGATACGGCTAACCGTATTTTAGACGAGATAGGTTTGACTGAACGAGATCAGGAAGGTTTTCGTCTGGGTCCAGATGGAAAGCCCTTTCTATTAACACTTGAATATGTACCGGGGAGTGAGCTAATATTCTCGTCTGCTTTCATAGAATTGACGAAAGAATACTGGCAGAAAGCAGGACTCAAGGTAGGAATTAAACCCATGGACGGAAGTCTTTTTTGGGAACGTGTGGATGCTCAGGAGATTGATGTTATCCCGTGGGCGCTGGATACTAGTCTAGAATTGACTAACTATATGGTAGGTCCCTGTTATTGGACTGGAGGTGACAACTATTATGCCGGTGCCTGGCAAAAGTGGTTAGACGCAAAAGAAGCTATTGAAAGAGGAACAAGCACTTTGAGCGACTACGAAGGAAAGCTCCCTGGTGAAGAACCACCGGAAGAAATCAAACAGGTCTACAAATGGGCAAAGATGAGAGAGCAGACTAGGTTAGGTTCAAAAGAATATGTGGATCTTAGCCAAAAGATATTTGATTTCTTTGCAGAAGAGGTGTATATGATTGGAACTGTGGGAATGCTTCCTAGAGTTTTTATAGCCAATAAGAACATAGGAAATATCCCTGAAAACTATCCTCCAGGAAAAGCTACTTACGTTGGTGAACTAAACTATTATGGACAACAACTTTTCTTTAGGTAGTGAGTAGTCCAAATATAGAGCAGAAGTCAAAACTTGTCTCTGTTAACATCCGACTCGAGCTTGTGTCTTTGGCGCAGGCTCGGGTCAGACTTTATTTTTTATCATCTATTAAGGAGAGTAAATTATGTCAAAAGAAGTTGTAGCAATTGCTCCAGGACAAATAATTCTAAGGGAATATGAGGAAAAATTACCCGAGCTAAATCAGATATGTATAAGAAGTGAGCTTTCAGCTGAGAAGCACGGTACTACTGTCACATTCTATAAAGGACTTGCCGTTCATAGCGAGAAAATATGGGATGATGAACTAGAGCTTTTTCTTCCTCAAAAAGGCGGAACCTCAATTTTTCCATTGCATTTAGGAAATATCACGGTTGGAACAGTGACAAAGATAGGTAAAGAGGTGGCTCGTTTTAAAGTGGGTGACAGAGTTTGGGGTTATCTGCCTATACGCAAAAACCATAGTATAGAAGAGGATAGAGTGTATCATGTTCCACCTGGTTTAAGGGATGAGCAAATCGTATGTATTGACCCTGCAGTTGTTGCCTTAATGTCAGTACGTGAAGCTCGCTTCAGCCTCGGAGACAAAGTATCAGTTTTTGGTTTAGGTGCTATAGGTTTGTTAATAGTACAAATGGCAAAGCTTTCTGGAGCTACATTCCTTGCAGGGATAGACCCGGTTTTAAGCAGAAGGAAATTAGCTAAAAAGTATGGAGCAAATCTTACCATAGATCCAACTACATCGGATGCTGGGTTGGAAATAAAATTAGCTACAGAGAAAAAAGGAGTTGACATAGCAATGGAGGTAAGTGGTTCATACAAGGCTCTGCATCAGGCTATCAGAGGGACAAGATACGGCGGAACGATAGTTCCAGTTTCCTTTTATCATGGAAAGGCAAAGGACCTAAATTTAGGAGAAGAGTGGCATTTGAATCGTTATAGAATGGTCTCTGGAATTAGGGTAGAAAGCGAACCATATAGAGACCATCCTCGCTGGAACAGACAGCGTATATACAGAACAGTTATTCAACTTTTTCAGAAGAAGAGCCTCAATATAGACGACTTACTTCATACAGTAGATTTTGGTGATGTTCTTGAAGCTTACAGGACAATTGATGAGCATCCTGATAGATGGATTAAGCTGGCAGTTAAATACAGAAGTGGAGAAGAATGAAGCTAGCAATACAAGAAAATTTGCTCAATTCTAAGGGAGGAGAAAGGGATGTTTTCTTATATTATCCGTCGATCTTTCTATATGATTATTATCCTGCTGATGGTATCAATTGTCGCATTCGTTATTATTCAGCTTCCTCCGGGTGACTATTTAACCTCTTTGGTACAGAGATTAAAAGCAAGTGGTGTGCAAGTTAGCCAAGAAGAAATACGGTCTTTGGAAAGACAATATGGCTTGAATTTACCATTATACGTTCAGTATTTTAAGTGGATGTGGAACATGCTCCATGGAGATTTCGGTCAATCTTTCCAATGGAATGAACCAGTAAGCAAGTTAATTGGTGAGCGACTTCCCCTGACGATAACTATATCTATTTTAACTTTATTTTTTGTTTATGCTGTGTCTATACCTATAGGAATTTACTCAGCTACCCATCAGTATTCTATGGGCGATTATGGCTTTACTATATTTGGCTTTGCCGGTCTAGCCACTCCAAACTTTCTTCTTGCCTTAATTCTAATGTTTCTCTTCTACAAATATTTTGGTCTGAGTGCCGGTGGTCTTTTCTCCGTTGAATACCAATTAGCTCCCTGGAGTCTGGGTAAAATCGTAGATATGTTGAAGCATTTACCAATTCCCATAATAGTTATTGGAACAGCTGGTACTGCCGGGCTCATTCGAGTTATGCGCGGCTGCCTATTGGATGAACTACGCAAACAATATGTCATCACTGCCCGAGCCAAGGGCGTTTCAGAAAGAGCTCTTTTGTTTAAATACCCGGTAAGGATAGCGATCAACCCCATCGTCAGTACCATTGGGTGGTTACTTCCTGCTATTGTCTCTGGAGAGACTATTACAGCTATTGTATTGAGTTTACCCACTACTGGACCTCTGCTTTTTGCGGCACTGATGGCTCAGGATATGTATTTAGCTGGAAGCACTATCATGTTTTTAACCGTTCTAACCGTAATAGGAACCCTCGTTTCTGACATTTTGCTAGTCTGGATAGATCCCCGTATTAGATATGAGAAAAAAGGAGCACAGTAGCGAATATGGAGAAGGACGAGCACATCACTGAAGAAAGATACTACGTAGCCTCACAATGGCAGCTTATGTGGCGAAAGTTTATAAAGCATAAGTTGGCCCTCTTTGGGGGTAGTATATTGATTATTTTTTATGTTGTGGCCCTATTTTGTGAATTCTTTTCTCCCTATGATATCTACCAACGTTATCCAAAATACATCTATTGCCCGCCTCAAAGAATTCGCTTCTTTGATGAAGAGGGGTTCCATTTTCGACCTTTTGTCTACGGATTGAAAGGTAGTCGTGATCCGGTAACTTTGCGTAGAAAATATACCATAGATAAAGCTAAGAAGTATCCTCTTTACTTCTTTGTTTGTGGTGATCAGTATAAACTGTGGAACTTATTCCCTAGTAATGTCCACTTCTTCGGGGTAAAGGGTAGTGTGTTGTTCTTGTTTGGAACCGACAAATTGGGTAGAGACCTGTTCTCTCGCAATCTTTTTGCTTCTCGTATTTCTCTATCTATAGGCTTGGTAGGGGTAAGCATTGCTTTTGTTTTAGGATGCGGTCTAGGAGGAATCTCTGGATATTACGGGGGAGCCTCTGATATGATTATTCAAAGACTTATAGAGTTTTTAATATGCATACCTACCATTCCCTTATGGATGGCTTTAAGTGCGGCTCTACCACCTGCTTGGCCACCAATTAAAGTTTACTTTGGTATTACGGTCATTCTTTCTATCATAGGCTGGTCTGGCTTAGCCCGGGTAGTGAGGGGGAAACTCTTAGAACTGAGAGAAGAAGATTTTGTTATGGCGGCCAAAATTAGCGGAAGCAACGAGCTACGTATCATCTCAAGGCACCTGCTTCCTTCTTTTTTAAGCTATCTCATAGTGAGTTTAACTTTGTCTATACCCTGGATGATCTTAGGCGAGACCTCCCTGAGTTTTCTTGGTCTGGGTATTCGTCCTCCGGCAGTGAGCTGGGGTGCACTTTTAAAGGATAGCCAAAACATAAGAACCGTTGCTCAATCTCCTTGGCTTTTCATCCCTGGACTTTTTGTTATTGTTGTCGTATTAGCTTTCAATTTCGTGGGAGATGGCCTGCGTGATGCGGCTGATCCATATAAATAGGATAGAGAAGAGGGAAGTAGCATGAAACTCACTTGTTAGAAAGTTTTGATATTAAGAAGAAAAAAAAGAGTGTATGCAAGGATGGGAGCACTCAAAAGGAGAAAGATAAAATGGCTCTCAGAATAGGTTTTGTGGGAACAGGCGGGATTGCTAACTGGCACTTAGGACATCTTTCTAAGATAGAGGGAACAAAGGTAGTTTCTGTCTGTGATGTAAATAAGGAAAGGGTGGAGGCTGCTGCCATAGACTGGAAGGCAAAGCCATACACTGATTATGAGAGGATGTTAAATGAGCAAGAACTGGATGCTCTTTATATTTGCACTCCTCCTTTTGCTCATGGTGATGCGGAAATTTCATCCGCAGAAAGGGGGATTCATCTTTTCATTGAGAAGCCTATTAGCCTTTCTTTAAACAAAGCAAAAGAAATAGAGATATCCATTATGAAGAACAAAATAATCACCAGCGTGGGATATCAAAGACGCTATGAGGATACAGTGGACAAAATTCGCTTTAACTTAAAGGGTAGTATACCAGGGTTGTTTATGGGATACTACTTGGGGAGAATACCAGGAGTCGATTGGTGGCGGAGAAAAGAGAAGTCCGGCGGGCAGATGATAGAACAGACCACTCATATCTTTGATTTAGCAAGATATCTTTTTGGAGAGGTGAAAAACGTTTTTGCTGTGGAGAGAAGAGGGCTGATAGAAGATGTAAAAGACTACAATATTGAGGATGCTTCCTCTGTCACCCTTGTCCTTGAGAGTGGCCTGGTGGGAACAATTTATTCGGCCTGTTTTCTTTCTTACGCAGAAAAGGTAGGGATGGATATTTATCTTAAGGATAGGAAAATAGAATACGATGGAGGAATTAAGATAATTGAGTTAAACCAGGAGAGGAGAATATCTTCCTCGACTGATGCTGGGCTCATAGAAGACCAGGTCTTTATAGAGGCTGTGAAGAGCGGTGATTCTTCAAATATCAAGTCCGATTATAGTGATGGTTTAAAGACATTAGAAGTTACTCTAGCTGCCAATGAATCGATCAAAAAAGAGAAGGTAATAAAGTTATGAAGAAAGGGTCGCTGTATAGAGCTGAAAGGAAGATGAAAAAAAGCTGAAGAAAATTGAAGCGATTTTGAGAAGGTAGGATAAAACTATGGAACTTCTAGGAGACTAAAAAGATTTGTCAATCTGAAGAGGAACCTGTCGTAATTGAAGTAGAAGAAGCATATCAAGTCA
>WJOQ01000268.1 GCA_009618505.1 Clostridia bacterium
TTAATTTCCAGCGAGTTCATCTTCTTTCCTCCAGATTGAGAGAGCTTTTGGCCTTTTGTCCCGCCATAGTTCTCGCTATCCTTTCTTTTTCAGATTTAATCATTACTCAAATCGGAGTCTTCTATGGCACCCTACATTTTGAGCTAGGAAAATTATTTCCTCTATATGTTATCTACCTCTTGGTTTGTGTGTGCGGCGGATCTATAGATTTAATTATTAAATGGCGAAGCTCTCAGGGCATTGAGAAAACGCAAATATTTTACTTATTGCTTGGCTTTCTGCTTACTATCGCTATCGCTGTGCCAGCAAACCTCTTCTTTCAATCAGTACTTTCGGTAGGTTTGTTCAGGATCGCCAATTACAGCTTTATTTTCATAATTACTTTTACCACTTATTCTATTCTACGATACCGCTTCATGGATATCCGGGTGGTAATCAGAGAGTTCACCATCTATCTACTCTCCTTGTTAACGGTTCTCCTGTTTGGTCTTCTACTCTGGTTCCCTTTGACCAGATACTTTTTCCTCCCTCCTCTTGTCAGTCTTTCTCTTATCTTAATTGCTAGTGCGGCTGTTTTTCGCTGGATTCAAATTCCTATGCGAAAAGTTGCCAATCAGTACTTTTTCTCAAGTCTTAGACAAACTGAGGAAATGGTAAGATTCCTCTCAAAGAAACTAACCACTCTCATAGACCAAAGTGAACTTGTCTCGGTCTTTCTTAAAACCGTAATTGACTCTTTTGAATTAGATAAAGCAGGAATTATTCTCCGAAAAGGAACCTCCAATTACTATGAGAGCGAGAAACTGATTGGATTTAAGACAAAAAACCTGTTTCTAAAAAGTGACAATTTTCTAATTCGTCACTTAAAGAAAATCAAATCTATTGAAATCAAGGAAGAATTGACTCTGAAAATCAAAAACAGCTCCTCTAAAGAAGAGACTGCTCAATTAATACAACTGAAGGAGAAAATGAGTAAGGTGGAGGCTGAGGTATGCTTTCCCTTATTAAACAAAGGAAAGCTAGGAGGCCTTCTCGTTCTGGGCAAAAAGACTTCCGGCAAACCCTATTCTAAACAGGACTTAGAGCTCCTTCGGACTCTGGCCAACCAGACCGCCATAGCCTTAGATAATGCTAGATTATACCAGGAGGTCAAGAAATCCTTACTGGAAAGAATCAATTTACACGAGATACTGCTAGCCATTAGCTCTCTGGTTCATACGGATAAGATTCTTAATCTCATTGTCAAAAGTGCTATCAAATTTACTGATAGCCAAAAATCGATTATTCTGATTATGGATGAGAAGAAAAAAAAAATTTATCAGGCGGCGGCGGAACCCTCTAATTCCAATCTTCTCTCGCCAGCAGAAAATATTCAACTCTACGATATCGCCCGCAGAACAGCTAAAGAAAAAAAACTTCTTTTCAGCAAGCTTCTAGTGAGCTGCCCTGGAGAAGAACTGCCCGACGGTAAGAAAGGTGAGGTCCAATCGGTACTCAGCCTTCCCCTTATAGGACAGAAGGATATACTGGGGATTTTGATAACTTGCTGTTCACCCCTTCACTCCTATGACCAGGAACAAGTGCAAATTCTCTCTATTTTAGCTGACCAGGCAGTTATTGCTATTGAGAAGGCCCACTTAATAGATGATTTGAAAAGAGCTCAGGTGGACCTTGAAAATTGGGGCAAAGAACTGGGTCGAAAAGTCAAAGAAAAGAGTGAGGAAT
>WJOQ01000064.1 GCA_009618505.1 Clostridia bacterium
GCCCGGGTCAAGATTATACGTTACTTGGGATAAGCTATATCAGGAATCTAGGATAACTAGACGCACAATAGGCAAGAAGTTAGAAGTGTTAAAAAAGATTGGCTTAATTAAATATATACCAGGAAAAAGAAGAGTAAAGGGGTCGAAGGTAAAGGCTAGTGAGGTAATTAGAATCATACCTATTCCTAAACCCCCAAATAGCCAAGATACTGAACAGCCTTGACATATTTACAATAACAGTACAAAAATGTACTGAAACGAGCTAATAACCTTAATAGTTCTTTGATACAAAGGTTTGAAATAAACTCAAATCGCTAGACTCCAGTCTGCTATTAACAAACTTGCAATAACAGTACAAAAAGGAACTAGTGAACAGTACAAAAATGTACTGCAAAGTACTATATGTATGTATAATAAATAAGAGAAAACTCCCTTCCTTTAGCCTTTCTTTTGGTTGTAAGGTTGTAGAGATGTTGATGTACAAAGGGTTACAGATTTGACACAAACCGCAGAATTTCACCTTTTATATACAAAGAGGAAATTTCTGATACGATAGGGATAGGTGATCCTGATAAATAGGCAGGGTAAAAAGGTCAATATATGCAAAATCAGCAAAGAGGAAATAAAAAGGAAATCAAGTATCTCAAAAAAGGGGAATGGAAGAAGCTCCTGGACTGCGTAGATAAGTTTCGGGATATGGTGATTATTGAACTGCTTTATGAGACTGGTTGCCGGGTAGGGGAGCTTGCTAAAATGGATATCCAGGACATAAATTTTGAAGCTGGCTTTATCCGTATTCTAGCCGAGAATACTAAGACAAAGGTTGGCCGGACTGTTTATATTCCCAAGGGGATTTTAAGTAAGGTCAAAGCCTATCTCGTAATGACCAGGAAGAAGAAAGGCCTTTTGTTCGGCTTGACAAAAAGAAGGATCCAGCAGTTAGTTAAGAAATACTCAGATATAAGCGGGATTGCCTGTTCTGCTCATACTCTCAGACATTCCCACGTAGTCCACGCATTAATGGACAAGATACCGATTTCTGCGGTCCAAAAACAGGTTGGCCACAAAAGACTTGAGTCCACAGCTATTTATACAGACTTGGCTCCTGAGCAGGTCAAAGAAGCGTATCAGAGAAGGGAAAAATGAAGAAAAGCAAGACTAGAAGTAAAAACAACAATAATCAGCCCGGAGAGCGAGGACTCTTCTACTATCAGAAAAAGTGTTTTTCTTGTGGTAAGCTCATCTGGGGAAGTAGCCCGAAGTCCCGCAAGCTAGCGTCAAAAGATTGCTACTTTAAAATGAAGGCTCATCACCAGGAAAAGCACCCGAAAGAGAAAGAAGGCAAGCAGTTAGATTTATCTCTCCCGGGTCCCGAGGAGAAGCAGAGCCAAACGATAAGTCGAGTTACGCTCAGGGGTGAGGTAAAATAGCCAAAATCAGGTCAAATCAGGATTTTGCCTCTCTTGGAAAGAAAAAAGATGCTCATAGAGGCTCATATAGACGTTTTCTCAAGGATAGGTGGCTTATATGACCTATGAAAAAACAGGATTTGTCTATCAAAGTAATTTTATCAAGCTAGTTGCGGGATAGAGGAATTTTACTATTCCCCTCTTGACAAGCTCCCGAAAAACTATATAATATAAAGTAATAGGCTATAAAGGAAGCCAAAAGGGAGTTAATATGCCAAAACCAAAACGACTTTCAAAGGAAGGCTATCATGTTCGA
>WJOQ01000063.1 GCA_009618505.1 Clostridia bacterium
CAAAAAAGCAAGGGAGGCTCTTATTAAATTATTAGACCTGACCAAATTACAAGCTCAGGCTATTCTGGAGATGAGGCTGCAGCGTTTGACCGGCTTAGAAAGAGAAAAGATTGAGAAAGACTACCAACTCTCAGTAAAAAAAATAGAAGAAATGGAAGAAATGCTAGCCCACAAAGAGAAGCTCTGGGCAACTATCAAAAAAGAACTTAAGGAAATTAAGAAAAAATACGGAGATAAGCGTCGCACCAAGGTTGAGAGAAAAGAGAAAGAACTGATGTTCAAGCCTGAAGACCTCATCAAAAAAGAAGAGGTGGTTATAACTGCTACTAATAAAGGCTACATAAAATATACGCTCCTTAAAGCATACAGAAGACAAGGACGAGGAGGTAAAGGGGCAAGGGGAATGACTATAGAAAAGGAGGATTTTGTAGAGGACCTACTTATTGCTAATACTCATTCCACTTTATTGTTTTTCACTAATCTAGGGAAAGTCCATTGGACTCGAGTCTATGAGATTCCCCAAAAGAAACGTTCAGCTAAAGGCAGAGCTTTAGTTAATTTTCTTTCTCTAGGAGAAAATGAAAGAGTCACTACCACAGTAGCTATAGATGATTTTGATGCCACTCGTTCTTTCCTTATGGTAACCAGGAAGGGAGTGGTAAAAAAAACTCTTCTTTCGGCCTATTCTCGTCCCCAGAAAGGAGGAATAATAGGAATTAACCTGAGGAAAAAGGATAAATTAATCAAGGTTCTCTTAGTTGAAGAGAACCAGGATGTTGTCCTTTCTACCAAGCAAGGCAAAGCTATCCAATTTTCCGAAAAAGATATACGCCCTACAGGGAGAGCCTCTATAGGGGTGAAAGGAATTTCCTTGGGCGAGGAAGATGAGATAAGAGATGCAGTAATAGCAGAAAAAAATCTGTCCCTTTTAGCCATCACTTCTAAAGGGTACGGCAAAAGAACCCTTTTTAAAAAGTACAGAAAGACAAAAAGGGGCGGAAAGGGAGTCATTAATATCCGCCTTGCTCTTCACAAAGGAGAGGTAGTGGGAGCAAAAAAAGTAAGTGAAGATGATGAGATTCTGGTTATAACCAAAAAGGGGAAAAGCATTCGTTTAGCTGCCAGAGGTGTCTCCCTTATGGGAAGAGCTACCTCTGGCCTACGCCTGATTAGACTAGAAAAAGACGATGAAGTCATCGCCTTAACATGAAAAAGATAGCTTTTTTGTTTCCTGGTCAAGGCTCTCAGTATGTAGGCATGGGAAAGGAATTCTACGAAACCTATCCTGAGAGCAAGAAGATTTTCCAGAAGGCAAAAGAAGTACTCGGTTTTAATCTCAAAAAATTATGTTTCGAAGGACCGGAAGAGAAATTAAGAAAAACGATTAATACCCAGCCAGCTTTGCTCACCACAAATTGGATTGTCACCTGCGCCTTGCAAGAAGAAAAAATAAAACCAACCGTAGTTGCAGGACATAGCCTGGGAGAATACAGCGCTCTACTTGCCGCTCAAGTTTTAGACTATCCCACTTCCTTAAGATTAGTCTATCGGAGAGCAGAATTAATGGAGGAAGCTTCTAAATCCAGCGATGGTTGTATGGCAGCCGTAATCGGGCTATCCAGGGAAATAATCTTATCCCTCTGCCAGAAAATAGAAGAAGTAGAGGCAGTAAACTTCAACTCTCCCTCTCAAATCGTTATCTCTGGTAAAAGAGAAAAAGTAGA
>WJOQ01000304.1 GCA_009618505.1 Clostridia bacterium
AGGTAGGAAACTGGACAATTAAGAAAGCTATAGATTGGGCTTTCCAATATCTGAAGAGGAGAAGGATAGAAAATCCCGACTTAAATGCTGAGCTGTTAGTCAGTTATGTTTTAGGAAAAACCCGCCTGAAGCTCTATCTTGAGCGTGAGCATCTTCTTTCTGCTTGGGAGCTTTCCCTTTTTAAAGAACTGGTTATTCAGCGGTCCCATTATATTCCCCTTGCTTATCTTACAGAAGAACAAGATTTTATGGGTCTTAAGTTCAAAGTAACCTCGGATGTTCATATCCCTCGCCCGGAAACGGAAATTCTAGTGGAAGAGAGTCTGGAAACAATCAAAAGAATGGTCTTTCCAGCAAAGAGCGAGGAAACGTTGGATGATTTCGTTATTATAGACCTGGGCACCGGCTGCGGGAACATCGCTATCAAACTGGCTAAAGAATTGGAAAAATCAAAGGTTTATGCTGTTGATATTTCGTCAAAAGCCCTAAAAGTGGCTCAGGGGAATGCTAAATTTCATAATCTAGATAAAAAAATATCTTTTTTACTGGGAGACCTATTTTTTCCTCTCGCTCATCTAAAATTAGAAGGGAAAGTCAATCTCATTATTTCTAGTCCCCCTTATGTAAGCAGTAAAGAGATGGATAATCTTCCTTTGGAAGTACAAAGAGAACCAAAAGTTGCCCTGGAGGGTGGGGATGATGGTTTAAGTGTGTATAGAAGGATTATTTGTCAGGGTGCTAGATTTTTGAGAAAAACAGGTTTTTTAGCTTTAGAGATGGGATATAAACAGGCAGAGAGAATAAGGGAGTTAATTATTGCTCAGGAAGAGCTGCTTACTCCTCAAGTTATTCCCGATTATAAGGGAATCGAACGAGTAATTCTGACCAGGAAACGTATATAGTATATAGTATTTCGTATATAGTATTTCGAAAAGAAAGAAATAGAGAACTCCAAAAAAGAGGGGGTTTAGATCCGTTAAGGTAAAGAGTTATTTTGGAAAATAGCTCCTGAAACAAGTCGTCATTTCAGCCGATTCTCTTAAAGTACTTAGAAATGAAGTTTTTTCTGTAGCTTTGGATTTTGTAAGCATACGATATACTATATACCATATACGATATACGGATAGGAAGGGGGGATGGATATTTCAACCAGACAAGACCAGTTTGAAAGAAGAGTTAAAATTTTCTGGATAATAATAATCTGTGGTCTTCTTGTCCTTATAGGCAGAATAGCCTGGCTGCAGCTGATAGAGGGAGAAAGGTATTTTCGTATTTCCAAGAATTCACGTCTTCGACTTGTTCCCTTGCCTTGCACCAGGGGTCTTATCCTGGATAGAAACGGAGAGAAGTTGGCCGGGAATGAAGCTTTTTTCTCTGTAGGGGTAGTCCCTTCCAATGTGACTGATACAGATGAATTAGTTAAATGTCTTAATCAGTTTTTAGATATAGACAAAGAGATAGCCAAAAAGAGGATTCAAGAAGCGAATAATATCTTTAGACCTGTCTGGGTGAAGAGGAACATAGATCTATCTACGGTTACATATCTTCTGGAAAAGGAAGAAGATTTTCCGGGAACAGTTATTCTCACTCAGCCGGTTCGCAGTTATCATTATGATGAGATGTGCGCTCATGTGCTTGGTCATGTGGGAGAAGTAAACCAGGAGGAGCTAACAGCGAATTCTACCTTTGGTGTTGAACTAGGAGATTTAGTGGGTAAAA
>WJOQ01000399.1 GCA_009618505.1 Clostridia bacterium
AAGAGGAGAGATATCTTGAGTAATTCTGCAAGGGAAAAGACAAAGGAGATATCAGTAGTTGTACCTATTTTTAACGAAGAAGAAAATATCAAATTGCTTTATCCCAAGCTAAAGCATGTTTTAGATAATTTGGGCAAAAGTTATGAGATAATTTTCATTGATGATGGAAGCACAGATAAAACTTCTGCTCTTCTTCATCGAACTTATGAGAAAGATAGGAAGATTAAAGTAGTTGTCTTTCGGCGGAACTTTGGACAGACAGCGGCTATTTCAGCCGGCTTTGATTATGCAAAGGGTGAGGTTATAATTACTTTAGATGCTGACCTGCAGAATGACCCAAAAGATATTCCTCAGTTGATTGAAAAAATAGAGGAAGGCTATGATGTAGTAAGTGGTTGGCGCGCAGAAAGAAAAGACCCTTTCTTTAGCCGAAGACTACCTTCCCGTATTTCAAATTGGCTTATTTCTCTCTTTACCGGTGTAAAACTGCATGACTATGGTTGCACTCTAAAGGCCTACCGGAGAGAGATAGCTAAAGATATAAAGCTTTATGGTGAGATGCATAGATTCATTCCTGCTCTTGCCAGTTGGGTTGGGGCTTCCATATGTGAAGTTAAAGTCAGGCACCGTTCCAGGAAACACGGGAAATCCAAGTATGATTTCTCCCGAATCAACAGGGGTTTTTTAGATTTACTGACAGTTAAGTTTCTGCTTAGTTTTGCTACTAGACCTATCCAAATATTCGGTAAGTTCGGTTTGATATCAATATTTTCAGGATTTATTTGTGGCGTAATTTTGGTGGTTATGAAGGTGGTTTCCAGGGTAGATATGACCGGAAATCCTTTTTTATATTTATCTATCCTTTTCTTACTTATCGGCGGACAATTTATCAGCATGGGTCTTTTAGGAGAGATTATTTCCCGAACTTATCACGAGTCACAGAATAAGTCTATTTATTTCGTAAAAGAGATTCTGGATTATGATAAAAGCACAAAAAAGGTAGTATCCAATCACCAGACTTTATCTGATTCAAAGAAGGAAGTGTAAGTTATTGATGGACAAAAGACTACTATTAATAGTAATTTTAGCATTAGCGGTGAGATTTGCAATATTTCCTTTTGTTGTTAAAGATGAACAAAGGATGTTTACTATCGGTGATGCTTATGAATACGACGCTATAGCAAGGAACATCACGGAAAATCATAGTTTTTATCGCTCTGAATGGGTCTCTTATGGTTTTCCACTTTCCATGCGCTCTGACATCTTCTTCAAAGAGCCTTTTGATGCTTTTAGGCCTCCAGTTTATCCTCTGTTTTTAGCGGGAGTTTACTCCATATTCGGGCACAAACCTTATGCAGCCATAATAATTCAGATTCTTTTAGGGTGTCTAGCCTGTGTTTTTGTCTATAAAATAGGTGAGGTGTTTATCCAGAAAGGAGTCGGTTTTATTGCTGGACTATTAATGGCTTTAGATTTTCCTACCGCTATTTATACCAATCTATTAATCACCGAAACGCTGTTTGTCCTTCTTTGTCTTCTCAGCGTATATTTTATCCTGAAATTTTTCAAAGAGGGGAAGAGAGCCTATCTCATATATTCTGGTATCTTTTTAGGACTGTCAACTCTTTGTAGACCGATAATCCAGTATTTTATTATTTTGATGGTACCCCTCTTTTTTGTAGTCTATCGGAAAGAAATCAAAAAAGGGCTGTTAAGTTGTCTTTTATATATTCTCGTTTTTTTGGTAGTAATAACTCCCTGGGCTTTGCGCAATTACACAACCTACGGCAGCTTCAAACTTACTGCCATGTCAGGATGGAATCTTTTAGTTTATAACGCGGCTTATCTGGAATCTTATCGGCAAGGGGGATATGATAATTTAGAGAATGTCCGAGAAAATATGAAAACGGAAATGGATAGAGCCTTTATTGATAGAGACATTGTTTCTCCCTTTGAAATGACTCAATTGTACCAGGAGAAAGCTTTAGAGAAGATATTTGCCTATCCGGGTTCCTACGCCAAAATACACTTAGTGGGGATTGCGAAGATATTTGCCACTCCTACCTTTCCAATTTCAGAGAGGATATTCGGAGTACCTTTAGATGAACGAACAACACACGCCATAGGGAAGGGTCTTGTCACGGAAAACTTCGCAAAAGCTTTAGGAAATCTCTTCAGGTTCTTTATCCAGAATTGGAAGGCGCTTTTATATTTACCTCCTCTTCTATTATACCTGCTTTTCTTATATTCGATGACTGGCTACGGGTTCTACCAGATTATTAAGAAAAGAGATTCGCTGCTTATCTTTTCTCTATGTCTGCTCATAGTAGTATATAGTGTACTTCTGGGAGGTGCTGTGGGGGTAGCAAGGTTCAGGATTCCCCTGATGCCTTATATAAACTTGATTGCTGGTTATGGGCTTTTTCAGCTCATACTTCTGAGGAGAAAGAGGAGTTCTCTACTAAGAGCTCAGAAAAAGATTTTGTTATCGAATGAGCCGTAAGGTGCCGTGGCCAGTGGGATATATTTATGTATAAAATCCTTATGATTGCTCCTACTCCGTTCTTTGCCGACAGAGGATGTCATGTTCGCATATATGGCGAAGTCCGTGTATTACAAAATATGGGGAACAAGGTAAGTATATATACTTACCACAATGGGAGAAATCTTCCTGGCTTAGACATCAAAAGAATAGTTAATATTCCCTGGTATAACAAGCTGGAAGCAGGTCCCTCTTATCATAAATTCTATCTGGATATTCTTCTTCTGCTCAAATCCTTAGAAGGCGGGACTTACGAAAGGCCAGATATAATCCATGCTCATCTCCATGAAGGGGCTTTTTTAGGTAATATTGTTGCAAAATTTAGAAACATTCCTCTTGTTTTTGATTTTCAAGGAAGTCTGAGTGGTGAAATCATTGACCATAATTTTCTAAAGAAAAAGAGTATTTTTCTAAATCTTTTCAAAAAGGTGGAAAAGTTTATCAATAATTCAGCAGATGCTATTATCATTAGTTCTCTGGACTCGGCTGTGCGGCTACAAAATGGATTTGGCGTTTCGGCAGATAAGCTGTACATGATAAAGGATGGAATAGACACGGAAAAATTTAAGCCTGATGAGTGCCATAGCATAGAAATAAGAAGGAAATTGCGTATCTCAGACAATAGAAAGATTATAATATATCAAGGTCTTTTAAATAAATATCAGGGAATAGATTTTCTTTTACAGACAATTCCATTACTGCTTAAGAAGAATAAGGGAGTCCATTTCTTAATAATAGGATATCCAAATGTAGATGAATATAGAAATATGGCAAGAGAGAAGGGAATAGAAGATTTTATAACCTTCATTGGGCGGGTAAACTATGAAGATACGGCTAAGTATCTTTCCCTGGCAGATATCGCAGTGTCTGCCAAACTTTCCAAGACAGAATGGAATGGGAAGCTTCTATATTACATGGCCAGTGAGTTGCCCACAGTGGTTTTTGATACAAAAGTTAATAGAGAAATTTTAGGTGATTTAGGTGTATATGCTAAGTTAGATAATCCGACCTCCTTTGCAGAAGGAATAGGGAGTCTATTGTCAGAGGAAAGAGTGAGGAGAAGATTAGGGATAAGTTTAAGGGAGAGGGTGATTAAGAATTACTCATGGAAGAGTGTAGGAAAAAAAATTATGGAGGTTTACCAGGAACTTCTGGCAAGAGGTAGAAATTGAAGAAATTTACCCAGTTAAGAAGAATGTTTCGTTCATACCAGAATTACCGGTCAAGAAAGAGCAGAAATGTTTCCCTGCCAATTCGTCTGTGGGTTGAGCCTAGCAGTGTTTGCAACTTAAGCTGTGTTATGTGTCTTAATAAGGATATTGCCAAAAGCGAGAAAGGATTTATGGATTTCGATGTATTTAAAAAGATAATTGATGAGGCATCTTATTTTGTCTGTGATGTAAATTTGTTTCATAGAGGAGAATCTCTCCTGCATCCGGAAATATTTGAAATGATAAAATATGCAAAAGATAAAGGACTTTCTACAAGATTAAATACCAACGCAACTTTACTGGATAAGGAGAGAAGTTATCAAATTTTCGAGTCAGGTTTAGACTTTTTATCCTTCTCTTTTGATGGATACGAGAAGAAAATCTATGAGAATATAAGAAGGGGAGCTGATTTCAATGAGACTTTAGATAATATTCTTCGTTTTCTAACTATTAAAAGGCAACTTCATAAAAATTCTCCCTATACAACTTTCACCGTTATCGAATTTCCTAATGGGTCAACCGGTGAGATGAGGAAAGATATTAAGAAGCAGTTCATCAAAAAATTTGATTCTTTGCCTCTTAATCAATTTGTTAGCAGAGCACCTCATAACTGGGCTGGTGGTTACAATAACAATAACAAGATATTAAACAAAAGTTTTCTCCCCTGTACTTTCCCCTGGTATTCTTTAACTATATTCTGGGATGGTCGTGTCGTGCCCTGTCCTCAAGATTTTTTTGGGAAATTGACTTTGGGAAATGTAAAAGATTCTTCTTTGTTGGATATCTGGAATGGGCCTAAAGAGATTTTTCTGCGAGAGAAGTTAAGCAGGCGAGAATATAAGGATATTATGCCCTGCAATAGATGCGATAGACTTTGGAGGAGGAAGTTGTTTGGAGTACCAATGGTTGAGTTGGGGAGGTTTTTGAAAGATAACCTGGTCGGATATAATAGGAGCATAAGAAAGATTTTAAGGTGAAGGTGCTGTTTTAGGAGAATCTACCAAGAGGATAAAAGGGGGATATTTATGATTAAGGATGTAAGAGTAGTGGATCTAGTTGCTCATGCTGATGATCGGGGTTACCTTATTGAAATCGTAAGGGCTACCGATGATTATTTTACCAAGTTCGGTCAAGTGTATCTGGTAGGAAACTTTGCACGGGGAGTTGTCAGGGCGTTCCACAAGCATAGTCTTTTATGGGATTTTTTCTTTATCAATCATGGAGCTGCTAAATTTATCTTCAGAGATGATAGACCAGATAGTCCTACTTATGAGGAAATGAACATCTTTGTGGGAAGTTCCAGGAATCCAAATCTTTTAGTGGTTCCTCCTGGAGTCTACCATGGATGGATGTCTCTGGAGGACGATACTCAAATGATCAGCACTGCCAGCGAGGTATATAATCGAGAAAATCCTGATGAAGTAAGGGTCCCAGCCGATTCCTTCGGAGTTGAATGGGAAGTTAAGGGAAGGTAGTTTCTTCCGAAAATAAACTAAAGGAGGGTATAGACTTGGTCTTAGTAGTGGGAGGAGCGGGATATGTAGGTAGTATGCTGGTGAGAGAACTTCTCAACAAAGGTTATGCAGTAAGAATATTCGATAAGTTCTATTATGGAGAGAAGAGCATAGAAGATGTAAAAGACCGTATTGAGATAATTCAAGGTGATATGAGGAGTATGGATTTATCTGTCTTTGAAGGAGTAAATGCAGTGATAAATGTAGGAGGGCTCTCCAATGATCCTACAGCAGAATACAATCCAAGAGCAAATTACGAGATGAACGTTGTAGCTACAGAAACTCTAGCTAAGCTTTCCAAAAAGAGAGGCATAAAGAGATTTCTTTTCGCATCTTCTTGTTCCATATACGACCTGGGCTTTGCAGGTGAGGATGTGGTTCAAGACGAAGAAGCAAAAGTCAATCCTAAAGCCGCTTACTCTATATCAAAATATGATGCTGAAAGAATTCTTCTCAAGATGGTCGATGAAGACTTCTGTCCTGTTATCTTAAGAAAAGGGACCATTTTCGGCTTCTCTTATAGAATGCGATATGATTTGGTAGTAAATACTTTTGTGAAAGATGCTTTGACCAAAGGAAAAATAACTATATTTCGAGGGGGTGAAATGTGGCGACCTCTCGTTGATATAAGCGATGTAGTTAGAGCTTACCTCAGTTGCTTGGAGGCTCCTGAGGATAAAGTAAAAGGGCAAATTTTTAATGTTTCTCACAACAATTACAGAATATCAGAACTGGCTTATCGAGTCCGCGAAGCTCTCAGAGAGATAGGAGTCAAAGCTGACATAGAAGTTGACTATACTCCGCAAAATGTAAGGAGTTATAGAGTATCTACCAGGAAGATAGAGTCTGTACTGGATTTTCATACCACTTGTGAGGTCGAAGATTCAACTAAAGATATGGTAAAAATGATAAATAAACACGCTTACACAGATTTTTTGAATCCTCGCTATTATAATATTCAATGGATGACTTTGCTAGAAGAGACGGAAGAGATTCTTAAAAAGTTAGGGTCCATATTTTAGAGGTTGATGGAATGAGGATTTTGGTAATTGGAGCTAATGGTCAGTTGGGTAGTGACATAGTCAAAGTTCTACATTCTAAAGAAGTTGTTCCGCTAACTCATAAAGATATCGAGATAGCTGAGGAAGAATCTGTAAAAGAGGCGATAAGGATCCATAATCCGCAGGTAGTTATCAGTACGGCTGCCTATCATAAAGTGATAGATTGTGAAAGAAATGAGCTTAAATCCTTTGAAGTCAATGCTATAGGTGCCAAAAATTTAGCTAATGCTTGCCAGGGAAAAGATGCTGTTCTTGTCTATATTAGTACAGATTATGTCTTTGACGGGGAAAAGAAAACTCCCTATCTTGAATCAGACCCCCCAGGTCCTCTCAATACCTATGGTATATCAAAGCTAGCCGGTGAGTATTATATAAGGTATATATGGCCCAAGCATTTTATTATTAGAACTTCGGGCCTTTACGGTTCAGCTAGATGCAGAGCTAAAGGTGGTAATTTTATAAATCTTATGTTTCGGTTAGCTCAAGAGCG
>WJOQ01000140.1 GCA_009618505.1 Clostridia bacterium
ATAATCTTCAGATAAGCAAGATTCTCTTGCATATGAGCAAAAACTTGAGAGAAGATGCCGATTTCATAAGAAAAAAGGGAGAAAAAGAGTTTGGGAAGCTATTAAGAAAAGAGAGAGAAAACAAAAATCAAAGATGGCTAGTTTTGGATAGAGAAAAGCTATTTCGTCTGCATCCAGCTTTGCAAAAGAGAGTCCTTCGTGAAGGTATTCGAAGAATAAAGGGTAACCTCAAGGAAATTGGCTCAGACCATTTGGATTCTGTCCTGGATTTAGATGGAAAAAGAGGGACAAAGCAGTTAAGCCTACCAGGCAATTTAGTGATTCAAAAGCAATATGAAGACTTTCTAATCAAAAGAGGAGAATCTAAGAATATACCTTTTGCCAGATATTTGGTTATTCCAGGGAAAACAGACCTATCTCAACTAAGTTTAACATTAGAAACAAGGTTGATTTCTGTAAAGCCACACTCTTTTCTTGCTTCTTCTTTCATGGACTTAAAAGAGAAAGTCGTCTTGAATGAAGTGAGTGGTTTTCCAGAAGAGGAAGTTTTTTTTGATTTTGACAAACTGAAGCCTCCTTTATTTTTACGAAACAGGAAAAAAGGAGATAGGTTTTGTCCTCTAGGAATGAAAGGGTCTAAGAAGATTAAGGATTTTTTCATTGATCTTAAAATTCCGGTGGAAAAAAGGGGGAAGATTCCTCTTTTGGTGAATAGAGGCAAAGTAGTTTGGATAGTGGGTCATCGTATTGATGAACGTTTTAAGGTAGACAATAATACCGCAAAAATCCTTACCATAAAGATTCTTAAACATTTCCAGGATTGACCAAAGTTCAGGTAAAGAGAGGAAAGTAAATGATTACACGAAGCTCTATCGTGGAAAGAGAAACTAAGGAAACAAAAGTTAAGATCCGAATTGATTTGGATGGAGAAGGACACTCGGAAATAAATACTTCTTATCCTTTTCTGGACCATATGCTTTCCTTGTTCTCTTATCATGGTTTTTTCGATCTGGAGGTTTTGGCTAAGGGGGATATCGAGGTAGACTATCACCATCTAGTAGAGGATGTAGGGATATGCTTAGGGAAAGCATTGAGAAAAGCCCTAGGGAATAAAAAGGGGATAAGGCGCTACGGAAATTGTTTTATTCCTATGGATGAGACGTTAACTCAGGTAGTTATAGATATTAGCGGACGCCCTCTCTTTATTTTTAATCTATTTCCTAAAGTGAAGAAAGAGAGCCCTGAACTGGAAGTCTTTAAGGAGTTCTTTAGAGGGTTTTCTTCTCATTCTGGAATTACACTTCATATCAATCTATACTATGGTGATAATTTTCATCATCTTATGGAAGCTGTCTTTAAATCTTTTGCTTTAAGTTTAGATGAGGCAACGTCTCTGGATGAGAGGAGAAAGGAAATTCCTTCTACTAAGAAGAGAATAGACTAAAAGTCTCCTCCAATGAAGTTGAGCTTCCGGAATTATCTATGCGGGTGATAATACAGCGAGTCAAGAAAGCTGAGTGTCTGATAGAGGGAGGGGTTGTCGGATTTATAAATAAAGGAATGGTAGTATTTTTGGGGGTAAGAAAAGGAGATAAATTAGCTGATGTAGAGTACCTGGCGGAAAAAATAGTTAATCTTCGTATATTCTCGGATGAAAAGGAAAAAATGAATTTTTCTCTCCTCCAGGTGAAGGGAGAAGTCCTTGTTATTCCTCAATTTACCCTCTATGGAGATTGCAAAAAGGGACTTAGACCCAATTTCGTTGAGGCAGCTCCGATAAAGGTGGCACAGCAATACTACCTTAAATTCATAGAGTTAATCAGGAAAAGAGTAAATATTGTTGAAAATGGACAGTTTGGGGCTAAGATGAGGGTAGTAATAGATAATGATGGTCCGGTAACCTTAATAGTGAATAGCAGATAGAAAAAACGTGAATCGTATCTAGTATCTCGTATCTCGAAAAAAGGCTCTAGAGCGCATAAAAGGATAGGTTATACTAGATACGAGATACGAACAACGAGATACGAAGATTGTCCTGAGGTATTTCTTGAAAAGAAAGAGAAGATAAGAGGAAGAAATGGCAAGGGTAAATTTGGGGCTGGATATAGGCACAGCTTCAATAAAAGCAGTAGAGTTAATTAATAATAAAAATGGCTATGAGTTGAGGAATCTAATCAAAATAGACCTACCCTGGATGCAAGAAAATACTGAAAAAGAAGCCATTACGGCCAAACTAATCAAAGGTCTTATTGATAAGTACAAGGTTAATACCGGACGAGTTATTTCTGGAGTGAAAGGAGAGTCAGTTATTGTCAGAAGAATAAGGATGCCTTTGATGGGGCAGAGGGAGACTAATCAGGCTGTTAGATGGCAGGCAGAAGAACATATCCCTTATTCCCTTGATCAGGTATGTCTCAGTTTTCAGGTCCTGGAAAAAAATTTGATGGGAGAAGAAGGAGAGTATATGTCAGTGATCTTGGTGGGGGTGAAGAAAGAGGCAATAAAAAAACATCTCCAGGTTCTTACCAGAGCGAGTGTTTTTCCTAGGATTGTAGATGTAGATGCCCTTGCCTTGTTTAATGTTTTTCAATTGTCTAATCCAGAGGATAAAGATAAGGTAGCTCTCCTTGAGATTGGGCATAACAATACCAGTATTGTCATTTTGGATAGAGGTTATCCTTTTTTAATAAGAGATATAAATTGGGGTGGGTTTCACCTTACCCAAGCCGTCAAAAAAGAATTGAAGGTTAGCTATGAAGTAGCTCAAAAGATGAAGGAAAAATATGGAATTGATGCTGAAGAGATAGACCTGAGTAGGCCAGTGAATTCGCAAAATGAGAGCGAGGAGAAAAATAAAAGGCTAGTCAATGCAGCTATAAGAAAAGCAATGAATACTCTGGTAAAGGAAATCGTTCATTCTTTTGAATACTATACTTCTCAGAAAGAAGGAACAGCTATAAAAAGAGTGATTCTCAGCGGTGGAACTTCCTGTCTTAGAAACATAGATAAGTTCTTATCGGAAGAGCTGGGTCTTTCCGTGGAAACAATCAATCCTTTTACGATTATTGCTGGAAAGCCTGCTAAGTTTCAATCTGAATACTTATCAAAAGGGAGTTCTCTTTTTACTGTTGGGATAGGCTTAGCCCTTCGGAAGATAAAGAAGATATGATAGAGATAAATTTGCTTCCATCAGAAATCCTGGGAAGAAAGAAAAACAAGAATTTTATTATTTTTACAGTTTTATCCATTCTTCCAGTTATTCTTATGTGTATTATCCTTTTTTCCTCATTGGAAAAAGTGATCAATTCTGTTCAAGGAGAGCTAGCTTGGACTAAAGAAAAGACAAGAGAGTACCAGCCTTTATTAAAGCAATTACAAGAGTTAAAAGATAAAGAAGCTGAGCTTCAACCACGTTTAATTAGAGCCAAGGAGGTGGTAGTAAATCGTTATCCTTGGTCGTTGGTTCTATATGAAATAAGCAGGTCTTTACCAGATAGTATCTGGCTGACCAAGCTAGCCAAGAATATTGAAGGAAAGGACCAGCTTATTACTATAGAAGGATCCACTCTTGGCCAGACGATGGACATTGGAAAATTTGTGGACAATTTAAATAAATCCTCTCTTTTCCAGGAAATGACAATTTCCCTTGTATCAAAAGGCAATATTGAAGAAACAGAAATTATGACTTTTACCGCTGTCGGTAAGCTGAGGTAGGCTCATAAATGATATTTACCTTAAAAGGAAGAATAGCTACAGGCGTAGGAATAGGTCTGGCCGTAATTTCTGTTTTTTACTGGGGATTCTATGCTCCTCGGGTAAAAGCATTGCAAGGAATAAGAAGTGAGCTCAAGATGGAAAACCTTAAGATTGTGCGGATGAAAGAGAAAATCAATGAGTATAGGGAAGTGCAGAAAGAGTATGATCTTATAGAAGAAGAATTGTCTTTTTTGGAAGAGCATCTTCTAGAAAGAGATAAAATCTCTTCTTTTTTTAATGAGTTAAGCTTAAGAGGAAAAACGCATGGTATTGAATATATGGTAATAATTCCAGAAAAGATAATTCCGCAAGAGTATTATGAGCGAGTTCCAGTAAAAATGCAGATATATTCTACCTATCACGCCCTGGGTGAATTCTTATCCGATGTTGCCAGGAGGCCCAAAATGGGTTCTCTTGCGGTGGAGAACATCGAAATGAAGAGAATCGATTCGAGAAAGGCGGGTAGTTTAGCGGAGCAAAGGAACCATACTACTGAAGTGAATCTTTTAATGTTTATATATAGCAAGAAAGATGTTTCCCAGGAACTTCTCGCAGAAGGAGAGCAGAATCAAGGGAGCCTCTCTGCAGTGAATAAAGGGGTAGAGGTAGACACCCAGGCAGAGCGTATTCAAAGTAGAAGAAGATGAAAATAAAGATAAATATGAGATTTGTCCTCTTGGCTCTATTGATGATGGGGCTTTTTCTTAAGTTGGATTATGCCTTTACCTCGACAAAAGAAGAGAATAATCTCCAACTTTCTGTACCTTCAGTCTTTATCTACGATAGCAAAGGAAGACGAGATCCTTTTATTTCCTTAGTAGTTAAAGTAGATGAGGAAGAAAAGCTTCAACCTGAACCAGGGGAGGCCGAACCAAAAGAAGTTCCTATGTCCATATTAGAAGAATCGGAATATGTTCTGCTTGGTCTAATATGGGATCAAGACAAAGTTCTCGCTCTAGTTAAAACAACTACAGGAAAATGGATTGTGGGGAAAGGAAGTTTCGTAGATGAGTTTCTTGTTTCCGAGATTAACAAAGAAAAGGAAGAGGTCGTTCTGGTGGGAGAGAAAGAAATAATTAAGCTAAGGATAAGAAAATGAGTGAAGATTTTTGGAAATCGTGCAAGCTTAAGTATTTGATAGTGATTACTTTTCTGGTGCTGGCGGGACTGGCGGGAGGGTTGGTGGTCTCGTTGCCTTGCCGTGCCGAAATCTCTTCTTTAGGTGAAAAGCCTGTTACCATGGATTTCAGGGATACAGATTTGAAGGATGCGATTGGAATGCTTTCAGTTATGACTGGTTGGAATATGGTTGTGGACAAAGATGTAGAAGGAAAGGTAAATGTCCGTTTCCAGGATGTTCCTGCCTTGCAGATTCTCAGCAAAATTTTGGAAATCAATGAATGTCAGTACGAAATTGAGGACAATATTATTAAAGTAAGTAGGATGCCGATTATTACTCAGAGCCTTCCTCTTGAATATGCCCTGGTCTCTTCTGTAGCTCCCTATTTAGATGCTCTTATTTCTTCAGAAGGGAGCTTTCAGTTAGATGAAGCCACTAATACAATCGTGGTTAGTGATAAAAAGAAAAACCTGGAGAAGATAGCTGTCTTTCTCCAGCAAATAGATACCCCAGCCAAACAACTTCAAAGCAAGAGCTTTACTATTAAATTTATCCCGGTGGATAGTGTTGTTTTTCTGCTTGAGGATTACCTCAGTGCAGAAGGAAAAATCGAGGTTGATCCTCTGGCAAACACTCTTCTCTTAACTGAAACTAGCCGTAATTTTGTCCAGTTGGAAAAGCTTCTCTTAAATATAGATGTCTATCGAGCTATAGAGGAAATGTTCACTTTAAGGTATGCTCTGGCCTCTTCGGTTGTCCCTCTTTTAGAGAATTACCTGGGTCCTGAAGACAAGCTCCAGGTAAATGAACAAACAAATGAAATAATTCTTAGTTCTGACCTTTATACCTTAAAAAAGATAGGGGCATTATTAGATTCTCTGGATACTCCTGCCAAACAGCTTCAAAGCAAGAGCTTTACTGTCAAGTATCTTTATTTGGAAGAACTAGCCAGTATGGTTGAGGAGAATCTTTCTTCTTTGGGAGAGATAATAGAGCGCAACCAAGCCAGGAGTATGTTTGTAGTGAAAGATACCTCTTACAATCTTTCTAAGATAGAGAAGCTTATCAAGGAGGCAGATATCTTTATTCCTGTTAAGAAAACCTATGAAATTAAGTTTGCTCCTTTGTCTTCTTTAGCTGAACAGATAGAGGACATTCTTTCCGACAAGGGAACTCTAGAGATAAAAGAAGAAACCTTTCGCTTTACTGTTATTGATGTAAAAAAGAATCTGGATAGAATAGATACCTTAGTTAAGAAAGAAGATATTTTACAGAGACAGTTGATTTCTCCTGTTCAGTTCGAGGAAGAGAGTCTAAGGAACGTTCTCAACCTGCTTTCAGATGAGGTCCGTATAAATATGTTCATTTCTCCAGAAGTGAAAGGAAAGGTTACTCTTCGTCTGGGAAAACCGATTCCCTTTCTGGATGCCCTTGAAGCTATTCTAACCCAGAACTATTGTCAGTACGAAATTGAGGACAATATTATTACCATAAGCAAAATGCCAGTTTTCAGCCAAAGTTTTTCCCTTCAGTATGCTCTGGCTTCTACACTTACTCCCTCTATAGATACTTTTCTTTCTGCACAGGGAAACTCTTACTTAGATGAGGCTACCAACACAATCATCGTTAGTGATAAAGAGGCGAAAATAGAGGAGATAGCTGCCTTTATTGCAGAGCTGGATACTCCTGCCAAACAACTTCAAAGCAAGAGTTTTACTGTCAAGTATCTTTATTTGGAAGAACTAGCCAGTATGCTTGAGGAGAATCTTTCTTCTTTGGGAGAGATAATAGAGCGCAACGAAGCCAGGAGTATGTTTGTAGTAAAAGATACCTCTTACAATCTTTCTAAGATAGAGAAGGTTATCAAGCAGGCAGATATCTTTATTCCTCTTAAGAAAACCTATGAAATTAAGTTTGCTCCTTTGTCTTCTCTGGCTG
>WJOQ01000075.1 GCA_009618505.1 Clostridia bacterium
AATCGGAGTAGGTTTTCTGATAAAGGGTATTCTAAAGGCAAGTTCGGGGAATAAACTAATGACGGACATTTCCCGGACCATTCAGCAAGGAGCAAAAGCTTTTCTCTTCAGGGAATATAGAACAGTAGCTATTTTGGTGGTCATAGTGGCTACTCTTCTTTCTCTGGCTCCTTTCTTTGTGCACAATGTCGGAGTCAATTGGCAAACAGCACTAGCTTTTGTTATTGGGGTTGTTTGTTCGGCTTCGGCTGGTTGGATTGGGATGAGTATAGCTACTAGGGCTAATTCTAGAACCACTGAGGCGGCTCGAAGGGGACTCAAGCCAGCTTTAAATATTTCCTTTTCGGCCGGAGCAGTTACCGGTTTGTCCATAGTTTGTATAGCCTTTCTAGGGTTGGTAGTCGTCTATCTCTTATTTAAAGGTAAACCAGCTATCATAAATGGATACGCTATGGGAGCCTCCTTGATGGCTTTGTTTGCTCGTGCAGGAGGAGGAATCTATACCAAGGGAGCAGATATGGGAGCAGATTTGGTGGGAAAGGTAGAAGCAGGTATTCCCGAAGATGATGCTCGTAACCCCGCTGTTATTGCTGATAATGTGGGAGATAATGTGGGTGATGTAGCTGGCTTGGGAGCAGACCTTCTTGAATCTTATGTAGAGTCAATAATTGCTACTCTAGCTATTGCTGCTTCTATAGCTGTTCTTTCTTTAACCTATCTTCCCTTTTATCTGGCCGGCTGGGGGATACTTTGTTCCCTCATAGGAGTTGGTTGGATAAAAACGGCTAAATTAAAGGACCCTCAGGCAACTCTGAACGGAGGAACCTATATCTCTGCTGCTTTGATGATGGTTGGCTCCTTCTTCATTATAAAGTATCTTGGAGCTGCTTACGGGGATTACTCTCTCTTAGGACCTTTCTGGGCCATTATTGCTGGAATTCTTTCCGGTTTAGTTATAGGAGAGGTTAGCGTTTATTATAGCTCCAGTAAATATAAACCGGTTAAGGAACTGGCTAATTCCTGTAAGACCGGCCCGGCGATAGCAATAGTCAATGGGTTATCTCTGGGGATGTTATCAACTTTGATTCCGGTAGTGGTTATTGCTGCGGCTACTCTGATTGGATTCTTCTTTGCCGGGATGTATGGAGTAGCTATGGCTGCTCTGGGTATGCTCTCTATCCTGGGCGTTACCCTGGCTGTTGATTCTTATGGACCGGTGGCCGATAATGCAGGAGGAATCGCAGAGATGGCTCAGCTACCGGGAGAGGTTCGTCAGGTTACTGATAAATTGGATGCAGTGGGAAACACCACCGCTGCTATTGGTAAGGGGTTTGCCATAGGTTCAGCTGCTTTTGCTGCTTTAGGGTTGATTACCGCCTATAGGGTTACTATAAACAATCTTGCTTCTGGCTCTTTCACCCTTTCCCTGGCCGATCCTAAACTCATTGCTGGTTTACTGATTGGAGGAATGGTTCCCTACCTCTATGGCTCTCTCTTAGCCAGAGGAGTAGGAAGAGTAGCTTTTCAAGTGGTAGAGGAGGTGAGAAGGCAGTTCAGGGAGATCCCTGGACTGATGAAGGGAAAGGAAAAAGCTGATTCTACCAAATGTGTGGATATAGCTGCGCGGGGAGCATTGGGAAATATGATGCTGCCGGGAATTCTGGCCATAGCTATTCCGGTAGGAATTGGCTTTGCCCTGGGTCCTGTTGCCCTGGGAGGATTTCTGGTTGGGTCCTTGGTGGTGGGTCTTCCCTTGGGAATACAGACAGCCAATACTGGAGCAGCTCTGGACAATGCTAAGAAATATATTGAAGAAGGAAATCTGGGGGGAAAGGGCTCTCCTGCTCATAAGGCCTCAGTAGTGGGAGATACCGTAGGAGATCCCTTAAAAGACACAGTTGGTCCCTCTATTAATATCCTGATTAAGTTGATGTCCGTGGTTTCTCTTGTTTTAGCTCCTCTATTTGTAGCTTTGCATTAAACTATAGCGGATAGTGAAAAACGCAATACGAGGTATGAAAATGGCAGAGATTATGAGAGCTCCAGCGGTAGCAGGTACTTTTTATAAAGGAACAGCAGAGACTTTAGGTCAACAGATTGAGAACTGTTATACTCATCCTTTGGGTCCGGGGAAAGTACCACAACTGAGCCCAAAAAAGGAGGGTAATATTTTAGGTCTGGTAAGTCCACATGCAGGATATGCTTATTCTGGTCCTGTAGCTGCCTGGGGATTTCATCAGGTGATAAGAGGGCAGATTCCGGAAGTAGTTGTTATCTTGGGTCCTAATCATCGTGGTTTTGGTGCTTCTATAGCTATATCCGGCAAAGGTAGGTGGGAAACTCCCTTAGGAAAAATTCGGATAGATGAGGAGTTAGCAAAGGAAATAGTGGAAATTTCTCCTCTTGTCCGATTTGATGATAAAGCTCACCAGAGAGAGCATTCTCTGGAGGTTCAACTTCCTTTCCTTCAATATAGTTATGGGCAAAGTTTCAAGATAGTTCCCATTTGCATGATGGAGCAGGACCAGTCTATAGTTAGTAAGCTGGGGGAGGTTCTCTCTCAAGTGCTTGGAGGAAAGAATAGCTTAATAATCGCTAGTACAGACTTTACCCATTATCAGCCAAGGGACATTGCCGAAAGGCAAGACAAAAAAGCCTTAACGCCTATTCTCTCTCTTAGCCCGGGAAATCTTAATCATGCGGTTTCCCGCTATCGTATATCTATGTGTGGACTTGGTCCAGTCATGGCTATGCTTACTGCTGCCTCTTTACTTGGAGCAAAAACAGCCAGACTCTTGAAATACGCTACCTCAGGAGATATTAGCGGGGATTATGAGGCAGTGGTTGGTTATGCTTCAGTAGTGGTAGAAAAGTAGTGCTTGGGAGAGGTCCAATAGCCACTGCTTCCCCTATCCTTTCTTTCAGCTACCTTTTCTTTTACCAATTCCAGGTATAAATGACGCTTCTTCACCTTGTGTCTATGAAATTTGAGTGTTACCAAGCTATCGGCATAAGAAATATGAATGAGAAAATTATTCTAGGTAGGTTCTTATAAATAAAGTGGATTCCAGGCAAAAAAGGTGATAAAAGTAAGAAACTTTCAAAAAGGCGATGAGCCAAGAATGAGGGAAATTGCTCCCCGGGCTTTTAGTAGATTTGCTCGCTATGGAATAGATAAAAAGTTACCTAGAGAAAAAACAGATGCATGTTATCAAGAAGAGGTTTCGGAATATGTGAAGAAGTTGAGCCAAGATTCATCAAAGCTATTTATTTTGGTTGCCTGTGAGAATGCCGTTCTTGGATATATCGTCCTTGCTATAGATGAGAAACTCAGTCGGATCTATGACTTCAAATGGGGAGGCATTATTTCCTTGGCAGTTGATCCAGATTATCATAACAAAGGAATAGGGAGCTTATTGATCAAGGAAGGGCTTAATTTACTAAAGAGAAAAAGAGTTAAATATGTTGAGGTATATACCGATCAAAATAATGTAGCAGCAATTAGTGTTTACGAAAAGAATGGGTTTCGAGTGATTCATTCGGGTATAACTCTTTATCAATATTTAGAGTAGCAATGGGGGAACTCCAGGAAGATATTCTTCTCGATAGCAGGTCAGAGCTATGAAGTCCTGAATGTTACAGAAGAAGGAGTAAAGATAATGTTAGGCGTTTATGATTTTTCTCAAGAACTTGAGCCTTTCCAGGGAAGAAGCGAAGAGGAGATTACCCAAATTTTAAAGAATTGGGGAGTGAGGGTAATATTTGGAGGATATAAGAGTGAGAAGTTAGTTTCTTCTCTTCATCAGGAAAAGATTAAGGTATATGCCAGCATAGGAATTTTTGTGGGAAAAGATTGGTGGGAGAAATACCCAGAGACTCGTCCTATTAATGCTGAGGGAAAGCCTGTAGAAAGTGAGGATGGATACGGAGGGTTAATTCCTATTATCCCTTTCATCAGAGAGAAAAAATTAGAAGAGATCAGGGAATTAGTTACTCGTTTTCCTATAGATGGAGTATGGTTAGATTTTATAAGATGGCCCTGTCATTGGGAGGTTCATCATCCAAAGATTGAACAGACTTCGTTTGATCCTCTTACTCTGGAACAATTTCAGAAAGATAGTGGAGTTGCTATCCCTGAAGAGTTCTCTAATACTTCTCAAATAGCAAAATGGATCCTAAAGCATCACCGAGACATTTGGACAAAATGGAAATGTCTTCAGATTACAGATTTTGTAAAGGAAGCAAGAAAAATTATCAAAGATACAGGGGAAGATAAAATAGTAGGATTATTTGGCGTTCCCTGGAGAGAAAAGGACTATGACAACGCAATTCATGAAATAATAGGACAGGATTACACTGCTTTGAGTAAATATGTGGACATCTTCTCCCCCATGGTATATCATCTTATGTGTGGGAGAGATGTAAAGTGGATTAGAGACATAGCTACCTATGTTTATCAAAAGTCTAAAAAAGAAATTTTGCCTATTATTCAGGCAAGAAGCATCCCCTCTCATCTTTCTAAAGAAGAGTTTAAAGCAGCTTTAGAAAACACTCTTTATGCCGAAGGTTCCTCTGGAGTTATTGTCTTTACCCTCGAAGATCTTCTCCGAGAAGATAAATTGAGCGAGTTAATCAGAGCAGGGGCTCTTTCCCTACAAGGATTACCCAGAGGTCCTACTTCGCAATACCTCTAAGAGCATGGGCTTTATCCGTAGTTAGAGAGCAAGTGAAGAAGTAGCGTTTAAGGCTATCTTCTCTTCCTTTTCAAACCTTTTTTGTCTGAGTATAAGCTCATCGAAATCTACTTTGTGTCCGTCAAAGCCTGGTCCATCTACACAGGTGAATTTTACTTTTCCTCCCACTGTTACCCGACAGCCACCGCACATACCTGTAGCATCTACCATAATGGAATTGAGACTCACTCTGGTTTCAATATCATGTTTTTTGGTGAGCTCAGAGACTGCTTTCATCATAGGAAGAGGGCCAATCGCTATTACTTCCTCTATTTTCTCCTTCCTATCCAGAACCTTTCTTACCAAATCGGTAACAAAGCCATGATGGCCAAAGCTTCCGTCATCAGTGCTGTATAGTACCTCATCACTTACCCTTTCCATTCTTTCTTTAAAGAAGAAGAAATTCTTACTTTTTGCTCCTATTAATGAGATAACCTTATTACCTGCCTCTTTATACTTTCTAGCTTCCGGATAAAGAGGAGCCACTCCTAGCCCTCCTCCTACACAAAGCACAGTTCCTATTTTTTTGATAGGGCTGGGGATGCCCAATGGTCCAAGAATGTCTTCTATTGTCTCTCCTTCTTTCATCTTGCCCAACTGAATAGTAGTTTTTCCTACCTCCTGGATCACAATAGTAATGCTTCCTTCTTCAGGATTATGTTCAGCAATGGTAAGAGGGATACGCTCGCCTGTCTCATTTAATCTGACAACTACAAACTGGCCTGCTCCGAATTTTGAGGCAATATGAGGGACCCTGATACGGAAAAGTTTAATCTGAGGAGCTAGATTTTCTTTCTTAAGAATTTTAAAGTGTTTTGTCTGCACTCTCTTCTCCTTTATCGATACTCGATACTGGATCCTCGATACTCGTTTTGGTTTCATTCCTCGTTCCTGGTTTTTCTTGTTTTACGAGCATCCAGCATCGAGTATCGAGCAACGAGATATATTAGCATATATTTAACAATTTGACAATGAGATGTTGAGTAGATAGAATACAGGCGGAGAGCTACAATGAGCCAGAATAAGATTATTATAAAGGGAGCTAGAGAGCATAATCTTAAGGGCATAGACCTGGAAATTCTGCGCAATGAATTAGTGGTTATTACTGGATTAAGTGGTTCTGGAAAGTCCTCATTGGCTTTTGATACTCTCTATGCAGAAGGACAGCGGCGATATGTAGAATCACTTTCCAGTTATGCTCGACAATTTTTGGAGCAGATGTCCAAACCTAAGGTGGACTATATTGAAGGTTTATCTCCAGCAATTTCTATTGAGCAGCGTAAAGCCTCCTCAAATCCCAGGTCAACCGTAGCTACCCGTACTGAGATTTACGATTATTTGAGACTTATTTTTGCCCATATTGGTGAGCCTCATTGCTATAATTGTGGTAGAAAAATCCAGCCTCAAACCATAGAAGATATGAGTAATCAGATTATGCAGTTCAGGAAGGGTTCCTTGATCCAGATAATGTCTCCTCTAGTGCGAGGAAGAAAGGGAGAGCATAGGGACCTTTTAGAAGAGATAAAGAGAGAGGGTTATTTAAGAGTAAGAATTGATGGGAGGATTCGTCTTCTGGAGGAAGAAGTATTTCTAGATAAAAATAAAAAGCATACTATAGAGATAGTAGTAGACAGATTAGAAGTAAAGAAGGGGATAGAAACTCGTTTGACTGACTCTCTAGAAACAGCCAGTAATAGGTCAGATGGTTTAGTTCTGGTTACTCAAAAGCTCGCTGAGAAGGAGAAGGAGCATATTTTTAGTCGACACTTTGCCTGTTCTCACTGTGGTATTAGTTATCAGGAAATATCTCCTCGTATGTTTTCTTTTAATAGCCCCTATGGGGCTTGCCCGGTTTGTAATGGATTGGGAACTCAGCAGAGCATAGACCCTGACCTGGTGGTGCCAGATAGGATTAAGTCTCTGAATGAGGGCGCTGTTGTACCCTGGAACGTGGGAGTGGGATTCCATAGGTGGGCAAGAACCGCTGCTGGATATTACTTCAGGCGGCTTGCTTCAGTTGCTGAACACTATGATTTTTCTCTGGAT
>WJOQ01000060.1 GCA_009618505.1 Clostridia bacterium
ATAACCCTAAGGCAAAATCAAAGTCCTTATATTAAGGGAATTATATCAAGGCAGTTCTGCATTGTCGTGATTTTTGCGTTCAGGCCGATTTTGCCGAATCCCCTCCGAAAATCGAGCCAATCCTCTCTAATCCTATAATCTAACCCTTAGACCCTTAAATCTCAGGCCCTCGATCCGGGCCTTTATTTCTATTCTATAGTCCTATCTTATGTGTTTACCCAGTAAACGTTTATCCGGTTAGATAATTCGAAAAAGGGAAAGATGATAAAATGGAAAATTTGGCTTAAAAGAAAGGGGTCAGTGTCTTACTTTTATATAAAAACGACATATCGGATATAAGTGGGGGAGAATTTAAAATTATAAAGGACGTTAACTTTTAACGCTTTAATTTCTGCTCATTCAACAAGAAAGGGTAACTCCTCCTTTATATCCTTAGCCTTAAACTGCACCCTGTAGAGGTGACTATATAGACCCCTTTTTCTTAACAACTCCCAGTGAGTTCCTATTTCTACTATTCTCCCCTTGTCCATTACTACAATTCTGTCCGCATTTCTTATGGTTGAAAGCCTATGGGCGATAATAAAGCTGGTTCTGTTCTTCATCAAATGCTGCAGAGCCTCCTGGATAAGAGCTTCCACTTCAGCATCTACTGAAGAAGTAGCTTCATCAAGAATAAGAATAGAAGGGTCTTTAAGAATAGCTCGAGCAATAGAAACTCTTTGTTTTTGTCCCAGCGAGAGATTGGTCCCTCTTTCTCCGGCTCTAGTTTCATATCCATTAGGGAATTTATTGATAAACTCCTCCGCATTGGCACTCTTGGCAGCAGCAATAATCTCCTCTTCACTTGCCTCCTTCCTACCGAAGCCAATATTCTTCCTCAGCGATTCATTGAACAAGAAGGGCTCCTGAAGAACTATGGCTATCTGCTCTCGCAAATAAGAGAGCTTTAATTTTTTGATATCATATCCATCGATAGCAATGAATCCCTTGGTTACGTCATAAAAACGAGGGATGAGGCTAATGAAAGTAGTTTTTCCTGATCCGCTGGGTCCCACGATAGCAATTTTCTCACCCGGCTCCACCTTAAGACTAATGTTGTCTATTACCTGTTCTTTTTCATTATAGCTGAAGCAGACATTATTAAACTCTACCGCTCCTTTTACGGGAGAAGAAAGACAAATAACATCTCTAGATTCTCTTACCTCGGGAATGGCATCTATTATCTCAAAAACTCTTTCTCCAGCTGCGCGGGCATGCTGGAACATATTATTTACCTGATTTAGTTGATCAATGGGTTGATAGAAAAGTCCCAGATATCCATAAAAGGCAACCAGACTTCCTATGCTTAAAACTCCGGCAATAACTTCATTTCCTCCGAACCAGAGCACTAATGCTGTTCCTAGGGAACTGACGAATAAGATAAGAGGATAGTAGATAGACCAGAGCTTAGCTATTCTCATGTTGCTTCGAAAATAACCCTTTCCTTGAATAGAGAATCTTTTCTCTTCATAGTCTTCCTGGGTAAAAGTTTTTATCTCTCTTATGCCGAAAATACTCTCCTGTAGAATTGAGGTTACTCTGGCCAACTTCCGACGCACCTGACGATAACTTCGGTGAGCTTTTCCACTGAATCTAAATATTAAGAAGGTGAGGAGGGGAATGGGGAGCATGGCGATCAAAGTTAGCTT
>WJOQ01000055.1 GCA_009618505.1 Clostridia bacterium
CTATATTTAACTGAATATTGGCCCTCTTTAAGTCCCTCAGAGCTTTTAGATTTCTTATGAACATCCGATTAAAACGATCCAATAAAGGCAGAAGATTCTCTTTTAATCTATCTACTAAATCCTCAAGTCTCGCTCTACTTTCCATTTTTTCAGTGGTAGAGAAAGTTCTTTCATTGTCTTCCTTTCTGGTTGTAGTTTTTGTTGGAGCATCTAATATAAAGTAACTCCACTCAATACTACCCTCAAGATCTCCTATCTCTGTGTTAATTCTCAAATAATGAAAGTAACTCACTAAAGCCATATCCAATAAAACAAACTCTGGAACTGTCTTTACATCATATTCTTTTATCCAGGCTTGCCTCATATTCAAAAGGGTGGCGGCAAGGGTAGCATCCACCTCTCTACATCTGCCGATCCTCTCCACAAAAAATCTGCCTTCAACATAACCCTCTAAAGCTTCTTGTTTGAACTTATCCCAATCCTCCTGTGACCCTATCCCCGCCCATTCCAGCTCACCCTTATAACCAAGATAGCCTTTCTTTTTTTCCTCTAAAGACCTTTTCTTTAACTCCTCTATCCCTCTATCAATATCTTTTCTTATCTCCTCCTTGCTTTTCCCCTGAACTTTACCTTTATCTTGAATCTCTTGCGCCATTTTATAAATTAATGGCGATTCTCTAGTCATTTCAGTTCCCCCAAAAGGTCAGTCTCCCCTGTCTTTAGATGATACTTTACGATTTTAAGGAAAAGTATATTTCTCTGCAGCTCAAGTTTAAGATGTTTCTCCTCACTCTTAATCCGGTTTATCTTCCTTCTCATATACTTTACCTTATTTCGTGGCACATACTCCTTCTTGAGTTTCCACCCTTCATTAACAAGTCCTCTGTAGTATAAGTAATAATACCACTTATGCAGCCTACCACCGGCACATCTGCAGTTGGGTTTGCCACACTTTACCGCTTCTTTTATAATTACCCCTGCTAACTTAGGATCTTTGTATCTTACAGAATACACTAGTCCTTCTTTATCTTATGTAATAGAATTAATTTCTCTCTTTCGCACGAAGGCCGACCCTCTAAAAAACTATCTTTTTTATTTTAGTATTAAGCTATCTCCTCATATTCCTTGTTAACCTTACCCATCAGTTTGTAAAACTCTTCCCAAATCCCCTCGTGAATATAGAATCTTACCCCTCTTTAAATGGACCCGAATATCTCTCCGAATTCAACCATACCCTTATATCCAATTTCTCATCGTCTACTAGGGTAGCAACGAGTTCCTGGTTATCAGATAGTTTTATCCTGGCTATCTCTTTTTGTTCAGTTTGTTTAGCTTTCATTTTTTCCTTCCCTCAAAAACTTTACTGACACCAGTTTTTTTGTTAACAGTTAATTGCTGTTTCATAGCAATAATCAAGTTATCCTTCGCTATATCTTTGGCTCTTTCAAGTAACTTTATAGTAGCGTTCTGATATGAAGGTCTGAATCTGCTTCTAATATCCGGCTTGCCTGCTTTGACCCATTGTTCCCGTGTTACTGGCGTTCTGTGCCGTAAGCAAGTAACTAATCCCTTTGTCTGAAGGCTTCTTATACCTCTTGAGAATTGAGCACTATCACTGCGGCTAACTCTGTATTTATAAAAGTAACGTTGACTCGGTATAATTTTTAGTCTCAATGGATTAGTGAT
>WJOQ01000053.1 GCA_009618505.1 Clostridia bacterium
ATTCTTTTAAGAGGGGAAAAGTGCCTGGTTATGCTCAATGCTTTCCCTTATAATAATGGGCATCTCATGATAATTCCTTATAGACATGTTGGTTCTATAGAGGATTTGAAAGAAGATGAAACAAGAGAAATGATGAAACTCCTCTCTCTGATGACGGTTCTACTTAAAAAAGTGATGAGCCCAGATGGTTTTAATGTGGGGATGAATCTGGGAGATGTGGCGGGAGCTGGTATTATGGGACATCTGCATCTACACATCGTTCCTCGTTGGAAAGGTGATTGTAATTTTATGCCAGTCCTTTCAGGTACTAAGGTAATTCCGGAAGCTTTACGACAGACCTACCAAAAACTAAAGGAAGGTATAGATGGAAATTTAGGGGAATGAGAAATAAAACGGAATTGGTGGAGAAAATTTGTAGCTGGTTTAGAGAGGTGGTTAATCAGGCAAAGGCAAGGGGTGTAGTAATTGGACTAAGCGGAGGAATTGATAGTTCAGTAGTAGCTTGCCTGGCTAAAAAAGCTCTAGGAGAGAAAGTTTTGGGAGTGATTATGCCCTGTTATAGCAGTGCCATAGACGAAGATTATGCTGGTTTGATAGCTAAAATGTTGAAGATTAAGATAGAGCGTGTGTCATTGAATTCCACCTATGATAGTATTTTAGGAGTCTTACCTGGTGGCAAAAAGATGGCTTTAGCTAATTTAAAGCCAAGAGTACGTATGCTTATTCTTTACTATTTCGCTAATAGTCTGAATTATTTGGTAGCGGGTACGGGGAACAAAAGTGAGGTACTTATAGGTTATTTTACCAAATATGGGGATGGAGGATGTGATATTCTACCTCTGGGAGATTTGCTAAAGACAGAGGTGCGAGAACTAGCAAAAGAGCTGAGAATTCCCAAAGAGATAATTGAAAGAGTGCCCAGCGCAGGTTTATGGAAGAACCAGACGGATGAGGGAGAGATTGGTATTACTTATGAGGAATTAGATGGGATAATTATGGCTATCGAGTCAAATCAAAAAAGTTCTGTTTCTCCAGGGGCATTGGCCAGAGTGGAAGAGCTGATGAGAGAATCTGTCCATAAAAGGTCTCCAGCTCTTGTATTTAAAAAGAGTTAAGTTATATTGCAAAAGCATAAATCTATAAGATTAAGGAAGAGAGCACAATGAAGCAGGAGAAATCTTCTTTAGGGCAAACTAAAGGTTCTCCTTTTTACAAAGAGCAAATAGAAGCGCTTTCTAAAATAAGCAAGGCTATCTCTTCTGATCTCTATCTTGAGGATATCCTAAAGCTAATTGTCACTGTAACTGCCCGGGTTATGGACTCCAAAATATGTTCTTTAATGCTTCTGGATGAAAAGAGTAAAAAGTTGTTCATCCGGGCTACTCAGAGCATTAGCGAAGATTATAATAAGAAACCTCCTCTGAATATAGGAGAGGGTATTGCCGGTAAAGTGGCCAAGGAAAATAAGCCCATCGCTGTTTCCGATATCAATGGAGAAGAGGGATATAAGTATAAGGAGATAGCCAAAAAGGAGGGATTACGTTCTCTTTTGTGTATTCCTTTGAGCGTGAAGGGGAGAGTAATAGGAGTGATTGATTGTTATACTTCATATCCGCATGAATTTTCTAAAATGGAGATTAATATGCTTACCAGCGTGGCCAACCAGGCGGCT
>WJOQ01000052.1 GCA_009618505.1 Clostridia bacterium
CTCACTGGCGCAATTGTTTGAAGGGATTAAACTGAATCTTTCACGATTTGCTCTAGGGGCAGATGATATGGAAGGAGTTCTTCTTCATATTCAAAAGTCTGAGGACCAATACGCTAAAAAGGCTGGTCAATTAGAGGAGATCAGAGGAGAGAAGAAGTTATTAGAAAGCGAGATGGAAAGTTTAAAGGAAGAGAGAATTGCAGGGATAGAAGATAGGATAAAGAGTGCTTACAGAAAAATAGAGGATGTGAAGTTCAAGGTAAAAGAGGAATCGCTCCCAAAATATAGCCAAAAACTGAGACTAAAATTGAAGTGCGAGAAGTTAGCCAAAGAGCAAGAAAGCTTTTTAAACGCTCTTTTAGGAGAAAAGGGTGAGAGTTTAGAAGAAAACATTTCCGATTGGGATGAAGAGATTAGAGACCTGGAGGGGTATAAAGATAAAGCCAGGCACATAGAATATAATGAGAAGAGTAGTGCAAAATTGAAAGAGAAAAGAAAATTGCTTGAGAAAAAGTTGGAAAAAATAGAGAGCACGATGAATCATTTCCAGAAGGAATTGGCAGAAATAGAAAGAAGAGCAAATGAGATTCTAGGAGGAGAACTAGAAGAAGATTACTTATATTGCAAGACATCGATAGACTTAGAGGCGATTGAAAATAAATTACAGGAATCCATAGATGAAAACGAGACTAATAAAGATAGTGTTCTTGAAGTTATGAGAATCTTTGAGGAAATAGAAAGAGAGGAAAAGGAGAAAGTGTCTCAGCTTTTTGGTGAGAAGAGCCCTGTCTCGCAGCATTTTAAGGAAATAACCGATGGTCTTTACCAGAAAGTAATTTTTGATCAACAAGGAGGAAAAATCGAGGTAGAGCGCAAAGATGGGTTAGTTCTGGATGCAGAAAAGCTATCCGGTGGTGCCTATGACCAATTATATCTTTCTATTCGACTTGCTCTGGGGGAAAAGCTCTTAAAGAAAAAGAAGGGATTCTTTATCATGGACGACCCTTTTATAAAGGCCAGTCCTGATAGACTAAAAAGACAGATGAAAGTGCTGAAGAGAATCTCCAGTTCAGGATGGCAGATTATCTATTTTACTGCCAAAGGAGAAGTGAAAGAGGCTTTAAAGGAGGATATAGACAGCAGAATGGTTAATTATGTTGAGGTAAAAAATTCTCTGAAATTATAGTAAATATTCTTACCGCTGAAGGAAGGATTTCTTGTGCCTAAAGGATTTGGCCGAGATATTATCCATCGATGGGAAGGAAATCCCATTATTACAATTGAAGATCTCTCATTTCGCTGTATGGACATATGCAATGCGGGTGCTGTAAAAGTGGCTGATCAGTATATCCTTTTATTAACAATACAGAATCTTGAAGGACGCTATTCCATCTATTGCGCACAAAGTAGGGATGGGTATTATTTCGAAGTGGGCGATCGACCGTTTTTGTCCCCCTGTCAGGAGAAGCCAATGGCAATCTACGAGGAACGGGGTGTTCTCGATGGCAGAATTGTCTTGCTGGAAGGAGTGTACTACATCTGTTACGATGCTCTTGGGCGCCACGGCTATCGAGCTGCGCTTGCCCGCACAGAAGACTTCAGAACCGTTCAGCGTATAGGTCCTGTTTCCCAGCCAGATACCAAAGGTGGCGTGCTATTCCCGAGGAAGATC
>WJOQ01000107.1 GCA_009618505.1 Clostridia bacterium
GAGTTCTTATGATAGCTCCCCTGGTATGGACCGTATCAACTTCTTTAAAAACATTGCCTCAGCTAAACATCTGGCCACCTGCCTTGATTCCTGACCCAATAGCATGGGAGAATTATCCCAAGGCTCTTACAATCCTCCCCTTTGCTCTTTACTTCAGGAATACAATAACCGTTACCGTCTTTGTGCTTATCGGGCATCTTATTTCTTGTTCCTTGGTCGCTTATGGTTTCGCACGTCTCAGATTCCCTGGCCGCGATATACTCTTCATAGTTATGCTTGGCACAATAATGGTGCCTTTTGTTGTAACTCTGATACCTCTGTTTATCATCTTCTCTAGGATAGGTTGGATAAATACCTTTCTTCCTCTCATAATTCCTGGTTTTTTGGGCTATCCTGTTTACGTCTTTTTATTACAACAGTTTTTCAAGAGCATTCCCATGGATATCGCAGATGCAGCGAAACTTGACGGATGCTCCGAGATCAACATTTGGTGGCGAATTATGCTTCCCCTCTCAAAACCTGTGCTGACCGTTATCGCTGTTTTCTCTATACAGTTTACCTGGAACGACTTTTTGGGACCTTTAATTTATTTACAGAAACCTCAACTGAGGACGATGGCGTTGGGACTTTACTACTATCGAAATATGCCTGGTCAGTTGCCGATGTTTCATTACCTTATGGCTATATCTGTGGTAATGGTCATTCCAATGCTTGTTCTCTTTGCGTTCTTTCAAAGATACTTTATTCATGGGGTGATATTAACCGGGATAAAACGATGACAAAGAATGTTTCCTGGAAAAACGAGGAGGAATGAATGACACGAAGTCATGGTGTTATAGTATGCGGTGGGGGACTTACAGGCGTCGCAGCTGCAGTGGGAGCTGCTAGAATGGGGACCAGCGTTCTGCTGATTGAGAGATATGGTTTCTTAGGAGGCATGGCTACAAATGGATTGGTGCAGCCTTTTATGACTTACCGCGCTGGAGGCAAACAAATAATATGCGGAATCTTTCAAGAAATATTAGAGAGATTGAAGAAGAAGAATGCTTTAAAGGATGGGCATATATTTGATAGCGAGGTAATGAAATTGATACTCGATGAACTGGTTTTGGAATCCAATGTAAATTTATTGCTCCACACATTTGTCGCGAACGTTGAAGTTAAGGGAAACTCATTGACAGGAATTTATGTAGAAAACAAATCCGGGAGAGAGAAAATTGAAGCAAAGGTCTTCGTCGATGCTACTGGTGACGGAGATATAGCAGCGAGATCTGGGACTCCTTTTGATAAAGGCAGGAGAAAAGACAAGCTGATGCAGCCTATGACCCTGAGTTTTCGCATGGGAAATGTAAATAGGTCAAAAATGCCGGATAGGAATACCATTAATGAAATATACTTGCGGGCTAAAGAGAGAGGAGAAATAAGCAATCCCAGAGAGGATGTGCTCTGGTTTAATACACCAAGAGATGAAGTTATCCACTTCAACACTACTAGAGTAATTAAAAGAGATAGCACCGATGCCGATGATTTAACAGCTGCCGAGATTGAAGGAAGAAAACAGGTCTGGAAGATGGTAAATTTTCTTAAGAATCATGTCCTAGGATTTGAGAATTCTTATCTTTTGATGATTGCCCCACAGATTGGCCCAAGAGAGAGTAGACG
>WJOQ01000351.1 GCA_009618505.1 Clostridia bacterium
ATTCTATACTTTTCCTCTTCGTGTTTTGCCAGGAGTGAGTCGATTTCTTCTATACTTCTTTCTTTATTCCTTCTCTCTATTTGAATATGCTTGAGCATCTCTTTTTTTTTCAACAGATTTTCCTCTAGTTCCAATACCCTCTTGCGTTCTCCTTCTATTTGAGAAGACAACTTTTTTTCTTTTATTTCATTCTCCTCTATTTTTAGATCCAACTCCTGAAGTCCTATAAGTAAAGATAAATCCTTAAGCACAGATACCCTCTCTTCGCCGCTCGTATCTCGTATCTCGTATCTCGTCAATCAAGCTTTCCAATCGCCTATTTTCTCCTTTGTCACAGTTTCGTTTCTCTAAAATTGTTCTTTTTCCCGTCATTATGAAGCCTATTCCGAGTTTACTCGTCGCTCTGCTCCTGGCGATGACAGCCAAAGAAATCTGGTACCTATTCCTTTTTTCTCCTAGATACGATTCACGAACTTGGTGCGGGGTGATGGGCTCGAACCAACGACCTCTTGCTTGTAAGGCAAGCGCTCTTCCTCTGAGCTAACCCCGCGTGCCCCCAGGGGGAGTCGAACCCCCATCGCTGGGATGAAAACCCAGTGTCCTAATCCGTTAGACTATGGGGACAGGGTGAGCCGTGCAGGGGTCGAACCTGCGACCCTCGCCTTAAAAGGGCGATGCTCTACCAGCTGAGCTAACGGCTCAACCAATCAGTCTGTATTCTATCAAATAATTGGTTGCTGTCAAATAATTTACCCGTATTGTTGTCTTATCACTTCGGCTATTACCTCAAAAGGAAACCCCCTTCGTTTCAGAAAGTCAGATACTCGTCGTAATAGAGCATTCTTCTCTTCTTTTAAAAAAGGCCACTTTTTCTGGATCAGGGCGAGGGCAATTTGGACCTCATCCACTTTAGAATATGATTCTCTAAGAACCTCTTCAACTATCTCTCTATCTATTCCTTTTTTATCTAGGTCAGCCTGCACCTTCCATCTTCCGTAACTTCTCCTTACACAGCTCTCTGCCCACATACGAGCGAATCTCCTGTCATTCACTAGATTATGGTTTTTGAGGGACTTCATAGTACTCTTGATTAATCTCTCATTATAATTCTTCCCGGCCATTCTCTCTTTAATTTCCTGCTCACTTCTTTCTCTATACTCCAGAAGCCTTAAGGCATATTCTCTAGCTCTATTTAGATTCCTTTTGTCTTCTTTTTTCAGTGAATCGCTTTTCTGTTTCACACATTCACCTCTTAATCTGCTCTTAGAAAAAGCAAGAATAGTACTAAAAAGGAGTAAAGGCAAGGCAGTAGAAAATTAGTTAAGCTGTCTTAAAAAAGGAAGAAGTCAGTTTATACAAATCCTCCGCTTCTCTTTTTGTCTTAGCTTCAGTAATAATACGGATTACCGGCTCGGTACCAGAATGTCTTATATGAATCCAACTCTTATCTAAATCGACTTTGATACCATCAAGGAAATTGAATTTTGCTTCTCGAAATTCCTTTTTTAGTCTGATTTTAAGTAAGGAAAAATTCTCTCTAGTAGTTTTTAGTTTTCTTTTAATTATGTAATAATGTGGAAGATTACTGGCTAGTTTTGAAATTGACTCGTTTGTTTCGGCTAAATACTCTAATAGCAGAGCAATAGCAGCAATTCCATCCCGAGCATAGTGAATTTGGGGAAGAATCACTCCTCCATTACCTTCTCCTCCTATCACCGCTTTTTTTTCCTTCATGCAACGAGATACGTGAATATCACCTATTTTTGTCCTTTTCACCGGACAGTTGAACTGCTCAGCTACCTCCTCCAGTGCCCGAGTCGTAGAAAGGTTAGTAACTACCAACCCTCTCTTGTTAGCAAGTGTGAATTTGGTGGCCAGGAGAAGGGAATAATCTTCGGGCAAGATTCTCCCTTGTTCCGTAACTATGGCTACTCTATCTGCGTCAGCATCATGAGCGAAACCTATATCTGCCTTTTCAGATTCGACCAGTTGCGATAAGTGAGTCAAGTTGGAAGCAACCGGTTCAGGTGAGTGAGCAAACCTTCCGTCAGGACGGGAATTGAGTTCGACCACCTGGCATCCCAATCGTTGAAGAAGTTTAGGACTAATTAATGCTCCTGCTCCATTACAGGAATCAAGGGCAACCTTGAACCTCTTGCTTCTGATTTTCTCCCTTTTTACAGTTTGCAGGACTTTGTCGAGATGATTTTTTATCGCCATACTATCCTTACGGACTTTCCCTACTTTATCCCATTGAACACGTCCTATTTTTCGGCCATTATATATCTTTAGAAGAATTTTCGCCTGTTCAGGATAAAGAAAGAGTCCATCAGAGCGAACAAACTTCAATGCGTTCCACTGGGCTGGGTTATGACTTCCGGTGATAACTATTCCCCCGTCAGCCTTCAGTTTTTCTACCATAAGCTGAACAGAAGGTGTAGGACAGACACCTACATCTATCACTTGAGAGCCACCAGAAAGTAAGCCGCTAAAAACAGCATATTTGAACATATAATTTGATGTTCTTGTATCTGAACCAACTACAACTGTTCCCTTTCCAGTGAACGCAGCAAAAGCAGCAGAAAATCTAGCTACTATCTCAGGAGTAAAGCCCTCTCCCACAATTCCTCTTACTCCAGATATACTAATCATTAAAGAGTCCATTTTAAACCCTCAGTTTATCTCATTGTCTGCCAGGTTTCGTTGTATTTTCCCAGATAGATCGAGCCGCCATCATCTCTGCTTTCTTCTTGCTTAAACCCCACCCTTGTCCCAAAATCTTTCCCTTAAGCATAACTCTAACCTTGAATTTCTTTTTGTGGTTGGGGCCAACTTCCTTAATTACCTTATATTGAGGTAGAGTATCGTAAAGAGATTGGGCATATTCCTGCAGCCAGGATTTGAAATCGTTCATTTGCTCAATTTCTTTCTTCTGCTTTAGAAATAGGTCAGAAATAAAGGAACGCACATTATCCAGGCCTTTATCCAAATAGAAAGCTCCTATTATAGCTTCATACGTATCAGCCAATAAAGCAGGCTGGCTTCGAATTGCCTCCTGGTTTTTACCCACTAAGATATATTTTCCTAGCTTAATTTTACCTGCATATCCAGAAAGACTTTCCTGAGAAACGATCTTGGAACGCAGCTTAGTTAATTCTCCCTCATTTAGATATGGATATTGGCGAAAAAGATGTTCTGCTGTCACTAAATTCAGGACAGCGTCCCCCAGGAACTCCAATTTTTCATTATGAAACAGAATCTCTTTTTGATTTGATTTGGCATACGAGGTGTGGACTAAGGCTTGATTTAAAAGGTCAAGATGCGCAAATTTTATTCCTAATTTTTTTTCCAGTCTCTCCAGTTTTTTCCTTTCAGCCGGACTAATCCCCATCTCACATCTTCTTTAGCAGCAAAACGGCGTTATGTCCCCCGAATCCCATTGAATTAGACATAGCGACTCGCAGCTTGACTTCTCGAGATTGGTTGGGAACATAGTCCAGGTCACAGTCAGGATCAGATTCTTCGTAATTAATAGTGGGAGGAATAATTGCTTTTTTGAGGGCCAGAAGGCAAGCAATCATCTCCACTCCACCTGTTGCCCCCAAGAGATGACCGGTCATAGATTTAGTAGAACTTACAGGTATTCGATAGGCATTTTTTCCAAAAAGGTTCTTGATAGCCCGCGTTTCTATTTTATCATTGAGGGGAGTAGAAGTTCCATGGGCATTTATGTAGTCAACCTTTTCAACAGGAATTTTTGCGTCTAGTAAGGCTCTCCGCATGGCTTCTCTTAAGCCTCTTCCGTCTCCTATCGGTTGAGTTATATGATATGCGTCTTCACTCATACCGAAACCTATTATCTCTCCCCAGATAGGAACTTTTCTTTTTCTGGCTCGTTCCCATTTTTCAAGAACTACTACACCTGCTCCTTCTCCTATTACAAAACCATCTCTTTGTTTATCAAAAGGACGAGAGGCTTTTGCCGGTTCATCATTTCGAGTAGACAACGCACGCATAGAACAAAAGCCAGCTAATCCCAGGGGAGTAATAGCCGCTTCTGCTCCTCCGGCAACCATCACTTCAGCATCTCCTCTCTGGATAATTTTAAAAGCCTCGCCTATACTGTGATTTCCTGAAGCACAGGCAGTGGAAATAGAAAAGTTTGGCCCGGAAAATCCATATTTAATAGCAATTTGTGCTGAAGCAATATCAGTAATAAGCATAGGAACTAGAAAGGGGCTCACCCTTCGAGGACCTTTTTCAAGTAGAACGGTTTGTTCTCTTCCAATAGTATAGAGCCCTCCTACTCCTGAACCCACCAAGATGCCTATTTTACCTAAATCTTCTTCATTAGACAATATTCCCGCCTGCTTTATTGCTTCTTCTGCAGCTACCATTCCCATTTGAGTGAAGCGATCCATTCGTCCAATTTGTTTAGGAGGAAAATAATCACCAGGATTGAAGTTTTTAGCTTCTCCTGCAATTTGAGAACGGTAAGATGAAGTATCAAAGAGAGTTATTCTTGCTATTCCATTCTTTCCCTCAAAAAGTGCTTCTTCAAAAGTCTCTATTCCAATACCAATAGGAGAGACTACACCCATTCCGGTTATTACGACTCGGCATTCCATTTTATCCCTTTGTTCCTTCTTAGCATACGAGTAGATTTGAATCGTACTACAGTAGTTACATCACTTCTTATCCAGACAGTCCTCAATATAACTTACAACTCTATTCACTGTGGTTAGCTTTTCTGCTTCCTCATCCGAGATTTCTAGGTCAAATTCTTCCTCTAAAGCCATCACCAATTCTACTGTATCCAGCGAATCTGCTCCCAGATCATCCACAAACTTGGCCTCTGGTGTAATTTGAGATTCATCCACACCCAATTGCTCACTAGTAATTTCCTTTACTTTGCTGGCGATATCATCCTTGCTTAACATTCAAACCCCCTTTTCTCGTTGTTCGTATCTCGTATCTCGTATCTCGTCAATTCAGCTTTTTGATTAAGTTTGTGAGCATACGAGATTCGTGGTTGATTTTTTCCAATATACCCTTTTTTTCATTATTCATATACTTTAACTCTGAAGCTATTTCAATTTGTGTTTCTGGCTCAGCGCAAAATTCGTATCTCGCTGCTTGATTTCTTCTGAGGGCTCACCTCTTCCACTCTTTTTCTTACGAGATACTAGATACGAGATACTAGATACGAATTTTACATAGCCATTCCCCCATCTATCCTAATTACTTCACCAGTAATATAGCCTGCTTCTTCCGAAGCCAGATAAGTAACTAAACTAGCTACTTCTTCAGGTTTTCCTATTCTTAAAAGAGGTATCTGAGAAATAACTTTATCCACAATTTCCTTATCCAGTTCTCTGGTCATAGCGGTGTCAATAAATCCTGGAGCTACTGCATTTACTGAAATCCCGTATCGCCCTAATTCTCTAGCTGCTGATTTGGTCAAGCCAATAATCCCAGCCTTAGCAGCAGAATAATTTGCCTGCCCAATATTTCCTCTTAGACCGATTATTGAGGAAATATTCACTATTCTTCCGTACCTCTGTTTCATCATACATCTTATTACTGCCTTGAGACAGTTAAAGACTCCAGTTAGATTGACATCGAGGACCTTATGCCAACTTTCTTCTTTCATTCTTAAAAGTAGACTATCTCGAGCAATACCAGCGTTGTTGACTAATATATCAATCCGTTTATGTTTGTCAATCACATAGCTAACTGCTTTTTTCACCTCTTCATATTTAGTTACATCTACTTTAAAAGCAAGGATTTTGCCTTCTATTGCTTTTATTTCTTCAACCGTTTTGTTAAATGATTCTTTGTTCACATCAAATATAATTACTTTTGCTTTACTCCTTACTAATCTTAGACAAATTTCCTTGCCTATACCCTGCCCTCCCCCTGTGACTATAGCAAGCCTATTCTTAAAATTCATAGGTAAAATTCCTCCTCTATATTCGTATCTCGTGAAGTAACCTTTTTGACTAAGTCTGCCAGCACACGGGATCCAAGTCAATTTCTTCAGTCGCCCGTTTTTTCCTTATACGAGATACTAGATATTAGATACGATTCACATTTCTTCAAGGCAACTGATGGCTCCTTGTATGTCTGGCGGCAAAGGAGCTTTTAGTTCCATCCATTTTCCCCTCCTGGGATGGAAAAACCCTAATCTGAGAGCATGCAGCATAGGTCGCTCTATCCGACAGGGGAAACTGTGCCATCTTTTTCCTCCATAAAGACTGTCTCCCACCAGAAAACAGTTTATGGACTGAAGATGAAGACGTATTTGATGGGTTCTGCCAGTAAGGGGATGCAGTTTTAGCAAGCACCAATCTTCCCATCGTTTCAACACCTCATAACGGGTGATGGCATCACGGCTAAGGCTTCCCCCCCTGCTCATTTTTTTGCCATTAGTTGGACTTCTTCCAATTTTTGCTTCTATCATTCCTTTATCTCGCACAGGATTTCCTCTGGCTAAAGCAAGATAGGTCTTTTGGGTTACTCTTTTCCGAAACTGAGCTGCCAGAGCCAAATGAACGCAGTCATCTTTAGCTATTAGCATGACTCCCGAGGTGTCTTTGTCCAGACGATGGACAATACCCTGCCGTAGAATACCACCCACCCTGGATAAATGAGGACAATGATGAAGAAGAGCATTAACCAG
>WJOQ01000051.1 GCA_009618505.1 Clostridia bacterium
TAGTGAAAGAGGAATAAAAAGCGCAGCATAATAGAATGTATTGTACAAGGAAGTTGTAAATAGATCGTCTTGAATAAACAACTCCTTATAATTTGATACCCCTATCCACCGAGACGCTCCTACTAGACTATAAGAAGTAAAAGAATAATAGAAAGTAGCTATAAAGGGATAAAGATAAAAAACACCAAATCCAATTAGGAAAGGAGAAACAAATAATAAACCATTTCTTATATTAGCCATTTTTAATTTGCTAATTTTAAATTTCATCTGGCTTTTCCTGCCAGGCCCAGAGGATTTTTCTGAGCCTGGCTTTTTAAGTGATTACTTATACCTTTCCATCTCTCTTTGAACAGCGTTTTCAACATCTTTTAGAGCTTGTTCAGAAGTTTTTTTGCCATAGACAGCATACTGAACCGCTTGTAGTAGCTGATCCCTATAAAACCATAAAGCAGGTACTTTCGGCCAGGGACGGGTAAGTTCGATGGCTTTTGTGCACTCTCTTACTTTGGGGTTGGAAGCAAACATCCACAAGTCAGCATACTCCGGCCGGGAAACCAGGTCCCCTACTTGTAGGCACCAAATTGGCATGGCATTAATTGAGTACCATCTCATAAACTGCCAAACCGCCCCGGGATATTCTTTTATTCCTTTTGCTCCTACCGGCACGAAGATAAGAGTCCCTTCAGTTATCCCTGCGTTTTGACCTCCCTTTGGGATGGGTACATATCGAGTCATCCCGTAATCAATATTAGGTCCATATTTGTCAATCTGAGACCAAAAGTAACTTCCTCCTACATGCATCGCTGTAAGGCCGATGGCAAACTCGCCAACCGCCGCACCTCCAGGACCAGCAGTAGCAGCAGCTTCTGCTAATACTCCCATTTTCTCCGGACCATACTTTTTTGCATATCCTACTTCCCATTCCAACATCTCTACATTGCGAGGATCAGCAGCCGTAATGCGTCCAGTTTCAGGGTCATAAAATTTTCCCCCATTTTTCCAGCCCCAGTGCATAAACTCCATGCTTCTGCCTATCCAAGGATTAAAGCCTAGGACATCGTACTCGCCTTGAGGATTTTCTTTGGTAAGTTTTTCCGCATAGACATCGAGTTCAGATAGGTATTTTGGAGGCCTTTCAGGATCCAATCCAGCTTCTTTATAATAATCTTTATTCCAGAAAAACACTAGGCTATCAGACTCAAAGGGAAGAGCATACACATGACCTTCATAAGTTGCGTCATACCATACTGAAGGGTACCAATCATCGGGATTCACTAGAGGGTCGTTTTCGATGAACTCGTCCAGAGGCTGAGCATGACCCATTGCTGCACTTTGAAAAATGGGTCTTCGCCACTGGAACACATCTGGAGGATTTCCAGCAGCTATAGCGGGGAGTAACTTGTCTTCAATGCGATCCCAAGGGATTGGAGTAGTTTCTAACTTAATTTGAGGATGCAGCTTGTTGAATGTGTCAGTTACCCAGCTTGCCCAAGGTTCATAGAAGGGCACAGGAAAGGGTGTCCAAAAGGTGACTGTTGCTTTCTTTTCTTGAGCAAATACCCCAGGAATATACCCGGCAATTAGTAGCCCTACTATTAACATCCCCACCAGAGCACAACGTATCTTATTACTTTTTCTAAGCTCCTTCATTTTTAT
>WJOQ01000326.1 GCA_009618505.1 Clostridia bacterium
GTTGAAAAAGAAGAGGCAGCACGCCGTAGTCTCCTTCCCAGAATATACTTACTAATTATTTATCCCCTGGTTTTATTGACAAAAGTCTATCTGGCTAGTTTCAAGATGATTATCCCTGTAATTAGTGGCCAGAGTAATCCCCGTGTAGTCCATTTTCGTACTCGCCTCAAGTCAGAACTAGCCAGGGTTGTTCTGGCCAATTCTATTACTCTTACTCCGGGAACCCTGACTCTTGACCTGGATAATGACCATTTAATAGTGCACTGGTTGGATGCAAAAACTATCCATAGCCACTATGCGGCGAGACTCATCAAGGGGCACTTTGAATCCTGGTTAAAAAGGATTTGGATGTGAGTGTATTCGTTATAGCGAGCTTTTGTTTTTTGGCTACTTCTTTATTGAGTCTCATTAGAATTATTATTGGTCCTACTGCCCAGGACCGCTTGGTAGGGTTAAATCTCATTGTTCCTCAAGTAGTTGCTATTATGGTGTTGATGGCGATTAATTTTAATCGCACTATTTATCTGGATGTGGCTTTAGTTTATGCTATTCTTGGTTTTATCAGTATAATTGCTATTACTAAGTACCTTAAGGGAAAGAAGTTGCACGAATGATATTTGTTTTCTACATTTTTCTCTTTTTGAGTATTTTTTTCGCTTTTTTCGGTAATATTGGCATGCTGCGGTTTCCCGATGTTTATACGCGTCTGCAGGCTTCTTCTAAATGTGCTACCACTTCTCTTCTTTCTCTTTTTATTGGTCTTATGATTTTTAAAGGATTTAGCTCCATAAGTGTGAGGATTTTGGTTATCGGTATATTCTTTCTCCTGACTAGCCCTGTTGCTTCTCACGCTATTGGTAGAAGCGCCTATGAAGGGGGGATTTTACCCTGGCGGAGGGTGAAGAAAAAGGAAGGTATTTCTGAGGATAAGTAACATGCTGGAAATCATTCTTCTTATTATTCTTGTTCTGGCTATTTTATCCCTGCAGTTCAAAGATTTATTGAGTGCCATTATCTCTCTGGCTGCTTTTAGTTTTATGCTTTCTTTACTTTTTTACTATCTACACGCTCCTGATGTGGCTATTGCTGAAGCAGCCGTGGGAGCTGGAGTAGCCACCATCCTGTTTGTCCTGGTAATAAGTCGAACTAAGCGGAGAGAGAGATGAAAAGGGTTTTCCCTCTGGTAGTTTTGCTGGCTCTGGCAGTGTTACTTATCTGGGGGATTGAGCTTTCCTCTCCTGCTCCTCGTGTTCCTACCCGATATTATATAGAGTATGGCAGGGAGGAGACAGGGGCTATTAACTTAGTTTCCGCTATTTATTTAGGTTATAGGGCTTTCGATACTTTTGGGGAGACACTTGTGCTACTTTTGGCTGTTTTTGGAGTGGCAATGCTATTTAAGAAAACTTGAGAGGAAGAATACTTTCTTATCGATGAACTATGAACAATGAACTGTGAACTAAGAAAGGAGGCAAGATGGAAAGATCGCAAATAGTGACTATGATTTCCAGGAAGTTAGTTCCCTTTATTCTTCTTTTTGGACTTTATCTTATATCCTATGGCCACCTTTCTCCGGGAGGAGGCTTTCAGGGAGGAGTAGTCCTGGCATCCGGGATAATTCTTCTCTTCCTTTCGCACGGATTTACTCTGGTTCAAAGAAGCTTTCCTGAAAGGCGACTCAATCTAACAGAATTGGTGATGGTCTTTTTTTTTCTTCTTCTCGGTTTGGCAGGTCTTCTCTTAGGAAAGTATTTCCTGGGAAATATTCTACCTTTAGGAGAGGCAGGGGACATACCCAGCGCCGGATTCATTCTTCTGCTCAATATGATTATTGGTCTGAAAGTGGGAGCAGGGATTACTCTTATCTGCTTTTATTTATTTAGAGCCTGATTTCGTATATCGTATTGTGTATATCGATGCCCGATACTCGTTTTGGTTTCACTTCTCACCCTTCGTCTTCCTTCTTTTACGAGCATCGAGCATCTAGGATCGAGCATCCAGAACCTAGATTCTTTTTAGTCGATGAACAATGAACTATGAACAATGAACTATAATTAAGGAGTCCAATCAGTGTCTTTTTGTCTTATTGTAGCCATTTTCATCGTGGGGATATGGGGCCTGATAGCCAAAGATAACCTTATCAAGAAAATAATAGGATTAAACATCCTCAATAGTGGGGTAGTCCTTTTCTTTGTCTATATAGGGTCTTTTCAGGGTACTACCGCTCCCATAATGGAAAAAGGGATAAAAGATGTGGTAGACCCCATTCCTCAGGCCCTTATGCTTACCGCTATTGTCATTGGAATCTGTCTTACCGCTCTAGCTTTAGCTTTAGTCTTGAAACTCTATCAGAAGTACAAGACTTTAAGTATCTCTCAAATAGAAAAAATGAGCAAAGATGAATAATATACTGATTCTTCTTATAGTCCTGCCTCTTTTAAGTTCTTTCCTCGTTCTCCTGGTAAGCTTCATCTCTCGTTCTTCTCCGGGTAAGATATTTAGCTTAGGAGGAGTTGCTCTTTCTTTAGGTTTACTTTACCTGATAGCGCCTGCTATATTTTCCGGTGGAACTTTTAGCTACAGTGTAGGAGGATGGAAAGGGCCTCTGGGAATAACTCTTTATATGAATGGCTTAGCCTGGCTTACCTCTTTAATAGGGACGATTATTGCTTTACTTGCTCTTATCTATACCTGGGGAGAAAAAGATTATCATCCCAGGTTTTATTTCTTTTTTCTGTTGCTCATAGTAGGGATGCAGGGAGTTATTCTTACCGATGACATATTTAATATGTTTGTCTTCTTTGAGATTCTTTCTATCTCTACCTACGTTCTGGTTGCTTATTTTCAGACTGGGAGAGCCATAAGAGCCAGTTTCGATTATCTTCTCTTGAGCAGTCTGGGAGCTGCCTTTTTTTTGTTGGGCATAGGGCTTATTTATCAAGCAGGTGGGGTATTGAGTTTAGAAGGGATGAGAGAAGTTGCTATCCATCTACAAAGAAACTCGCCTTCTATGTTTAATCTGGCAGTTGTTTGCCTGGTAGTAGGTATCGGTATTAAGGCTGCTTTTATTCCTCTTCATACTTGGCTGCCCAATGCTCATGCTTATGCTCCTACTCCTGTCTCTGCTCTTTTATCAGCGGTGATGATTAAAGTTTCTTTTTTGGCTGTCTGGAGGATTATCAATATTTTTCAGGCATTTAGCTTGCAATATCTTTTTATATGGATAGGAGCTTTCACTGCTTTCTTAGCTGTGATTTGGGCTCTAGCTCAAACTGACATTAAGAAGATCCTTGCTTATCACAGCATTTCCCAGATGGGATTTATAGTAGCTTCCTTTGGAGTAGCCTCATCTTTATCTCTCACTGCGTCTTTTTTTCACATAATTAACCACTCTCTCTTTAAGAGCCTGCTCTTTCTTTCGGCTGGCCTGGTTATTTATTCTACGGGGATAAGAGATGTAAGCAAATTATCAGGACTGGGCAGGAAGATGCCCCTGGGCTTTTTTGCTTGTTTGGTGGGGTCCCTTTCCATCTCAGGGATACCCCCTTTCAACGGTTTTGCCAGCAAGAATCTTATTTCTCTTTCGTTAAAGAATTATCCTGTGGCCGCCTTTCTTATCCTGTTGGCTAGTGTAGGTACAGTTACCTCTTTTAGCAAAATAATCAGGATTTTTGTCGGCAGCTCTACCGGCGATAGAATAAAGAAGGTCCCGGTAAGCATGACTCTTCCCCTTCTTATTCTCTGTGTATTCTGCCTGGCTTTGGGTATTTTCCCCTCCTGGGGAGCAGGGGGGATATCTCGCCTTATAGTACCTGGGTCGTTTTCCTTACCAGGAGTATATACCTTCTGGCAAGTAGTTGCTAGTATTCTTATTTTAGCTGTGGGAGTTCTTTTTTATCTATTTACTCTTACTTCCTATGGGAAGAGGGTCTTTGGCTACATCAGACAAATGAGATTGGGGTTAAATAATTCTCTGTTACTACTCATAATCTGCTTGATATTTTCTGTAATTTTTATCCAGCTTTTTTAGAAAAATAGGTGTTTTTGACATTTATTCTTGCTTGGCTTATACTGTTATGTTTTGAATAGCTTGCAGGTATGAACTATGAACAATAAACTAATTAAGGGAGAAATGAATGAAGTTGGAGAATGAGCTGGGGCTTTTTAGCGGTAGAGCCAATCCCGAACTGGCTAATAAGATAGCCAAACATATAGGGGTTCCTTTGGGAAAAATGGAGCTCAGTTCCTTTAGTGATAAGGAGATGTATGTTAGGATAAATGAGAATGTCAGGGGAAAGGATGTTTTTCTTATCCAACCTACCAGCCCCCCTGCCAACGAGAATTTAATGGAGCTCCTTATAATGATAGATGCTTTTCAAAGAGCATCGGCTCGAAGAATCACAGCCGTTATTTCTTATTATGGATACGGCCGTCAAGACAGGAAGGATGAGCCACGTGTTCCTATCACAGCCAAATTAGTAGCTAATTTAGTCACTACAGCAGGTGCAGATAGAGTTCTTGCTATAGATCTTCACGCGGCTCAGATTCAAGGATTTTTTGATATAAAGGTAGACCATCTTTTTGCCGCCCCCGTATTTGTTGATTATTTTATCAGTAAGAATCTTAAGAATTTGGTGATTCTCTCTCCCGATATGGGAGGGATAAGGAGAGCACGTGCTTATGCTAACAGGCTAGATGCTTCTCTGGCTGTCATAGATAAAAGAAGAACCGGTGCTAATAAGGCTGAAGTATTGAATGTAGTAGGCAAAGTCAGAGGGAAGCAGATTCTTATTGTGGATGATATGATTGATACCGGCGGAACATTGATAGCAGCGGTGAGAGCTTTGATAAAGAAAGGAGTTCAGGAAATCTACGTCAGTGCCACCCATCCTATCCTTTCAGGAAGTGCTTATGAAATGATTGAGAGCTCTTCTTTGAAGGAGCTGGTAGTAACCGATACTATTCCTCTAAAGCAAGGGAAAGCAAAAACAAAAATAAGAGTTCTTTCAGTGGCTCCTTTATTGGGAGAGGCTATAAGACGTATTCATGAAAATAGGTCTGTAAGCTCTCTTTTTGTCTAGTTCATTAAATACAGCGTATAGCATTTAGCGTACAGTGAAAAACGTAAAAGGAAGAATGCGGAACCGTAGCGAATAGTTCACTGGTAAGAACGAATTAGTTCATCGACAAAACAACATTTTCCTCTCCCCTTGGGGAGAGGATTAAAGTGAGGGGGTATTTTTTGATGGAAACAGTCAGGTTAAAAGTAAAGCTCAGGGATAAAACAGGCAAGGAATATGCTCGTAAGTTAAGAAAAGAGGGGGGTTTGCCGGCTATTCTCTATGGTCCTCATCTTAAGATAAGTCTGCCTTTAGAGATAGAGCAGGAGAATTTGCGTGAATTTGTCTCTCGTTTGTCTAAAGGAGAAACGGTTATTACTCTGGATATAATCAATCAGAAAAAGAATAAAGAGAGGGAAGTTATCGTCAAAGATGTTCAAAGAGATTGGTTGAAGGGGGGCCTTCAGCACATTGATTTTTATGAGATTACTCGAGGAGAAGAGGTGTCTACTGCAGTGCCTTTATCCTTTATAGGCAAAGCTGAAGGAGAGAAAGAAGGAGGTGTGGTAGAGCATCTCTTAAGAGAGGTGAAGATCGAATGTCTTCCCAGGAGTATTCCTCTTAATATAGAGGTAGATGTAAGTTCTCTAGACATAGGTGATTTTGTGGATATAAAAGATTTAGCTATACCTTCCGGGGTGAAGGTTGTTAATAATCCTGAGGAAAGGGTGGTTACAGTGCTTCATCCTACCAGGATTGAAGAAGAGGTTGAGGAAGAAGAAGAAGTGGAAGAAGAGGTTGAGGTAATAGGCAAGAAGGAAAGAGAGGGAGAGGAAGCTTCTGAGGAAGTACAGGAAAAGACACCAGAGAAAAGTAAGGAATGAGAGTGATCTTTGGACTGGGTAATCCCGGAAAGGATTATGAGCAGAGTCGGCATAATATAGGGTTTCGTGTTATAGACAGACTTTCCCAAGAGCACAGAATTGAACTAGATAAACATTCATGTCAGGCCTGGATAGGAGAAGGTGAGATAGGTAAGGAAGAGGTTTTATTAGTTAAACCTCTTACTTTCGTCAATGTAGCAGGTGTTTCCCTTCTTCAGCTCAAACAGAAACATAAAACAAGTTTAGAAGATATAATGGTGATAAGCGACGATGTGGATTTAGAATTAGGTAAGCTTAGATTGGCTCGCAAAGGAGGAGACGGAGGGCACAAAGGGTTAAAGTCTATTATTGAGTTCCTGGGGACAGAGGAATTTCTCCGTCTGAGGATTGGCATTGACAGACCCGAGGACAAAATAGAATTGAAGGAATACGTCCTGGGAGAATTTACCTTTAGAGAAAAGAAGGTAATTGAAGAGGCAATAAATAGAGCCAGTCAAGCAGTGGAGATGGTGATAAGGCAAGGCATAGACGAGACCATGAAACAGTATAATTAAAAGGAGAAAAAGCTTATGTGGCAGGTTTTTATCCCGGCAGGAGCAGCAGCGATAGGACTAATCGCAGTAGGTTTTCTGATAAAGGGTATTCTAAAGGCAAGTTCGGGGAATAAACTAATGACGGACATTTCCCGGACCATTCAGCAAGGAGCAAAAGCT
>WJOQ01000290.1 GCA_009618505.1 Clostridia bacterium
CAAAAAGGGTACGTAATTTCGTTGATGAGCTATCTTCTGGAATAGAGATTCCGGTGGTCCTATTTGATGAAAGACTATCAACAGTGGAAGCAGAGAGGGTATTAAGGGAAGCAAGAGTAAGTCCTCTAAAACGAAGAAAAGTCAGAGACAAAATTGCTGCTACCGTCATTTTGCAGAACTACCTTGACTCTCAAGTTAAGTAGGAAGCAGATTTTCGCAGATATATGTCCAAAAGGCAATTCCTATGCTATCAAGTCATAGAAAAAGAAAATTCTAAGAATGGTTTTTAAGAAAATATGGTGGAAGAATATAATAGTTGCGGCAGTGCTTTTTTTTTCAGTTTTGCTTCTATCCTGGATATTCCTCCCTTTCTATAGCTCGGCTCCTATCGATATTCTTATTCCCGCCGGGGCGGACTCTTTTGAAATTGCCAATATCTTGCGCCAGCAAGCTGTTATTAAAAACAAATTTCTTTTTATTCTTTTTTCTAAGGTTCTCAATTGGGAGAAAGACCTCAAGGCAGGTAATTATGAATTCAGTTCCTCTAATATGATTGATGTTTTACGTAAGCTAAAAAAAGGAGGAATAAAGAGGTCTCGAGTTACTATTCCTGAAGGGCTTCCTGAATGGGAGGTATCACAGATTTTAGAGAAAGAAAAAATAATAAAAAAGAACGATTTTTTAGCACTGGTCAATGACCCTAGAATCTTTAAGGAGGAATTTTCTTTTCTTTTATCATTAGAGAGTCTAGAGGGCTATCTTTATCCTGATACTTATTATTTCTTTGTAGGGGAGAAGGAGGTACAAGTGATAAGAAAATTTCTTCTTCGTTTCCAGGAGATGGTTTTACCTCTATATGAAGAGAAAATTCCTAGGAACAATCTCTCTGCGGAAGAAATAATCATCCTAGCTTCAATAGTAGAAAAAGAAGCACAGATTAGCTTAGAAAAACCTATTATTGCTGCTGTTTTCCATAATCGTCTTGAAAAAGGGATGAGACTACAGGCGGACCCCACTGTGAAATATGCTCTAGGAAACTTCCAGGAACGGTTGACCTATGAGGACCTGACTGTATCGTCTCCTTATAACACCTATGTATACCAGGGGCTTCCTCCCGGCCCTATTTGTAATCCAGGAAAGGATAGCATCTATGCTGTCCTATATCCTGATGAGGTAAACTACCTCTACTTTGTAGCTAAGGGTGACGGAACTCATAAGTTCAGTGACACCTACGAAGAACATCTAAAGGCAGTCCATGAGTATAGAAAGGAAGAGATTAATGATTCTATCACCTCGGGGAATTGAAGACATACTCCCTGAAAGAATTTACCAGTATCAGTGGCTTGAGAGAAAAGCTTCTTCTATTTTTTCTCTGTATGGATACGATGAGATAAGAACTCCCACTTTTGAAAAAACGGAGTTGTTCCTGCGTAGCGTAGGTCAAGAAACAGATGCCGGCAAACAAATGTACACTTTTCTGGATAAGAAAGGAAGGAAACTGTCTCTGCGTCCCGAAGCTACTGCTTCAGTAGCCAGGGCTTACCTAGAGCATAAGCTAGATAAACAGTTCGCAGAATGGCGGCTCTATTATATCGGTTCTATGTTCAGGTATGAAAGACCACAGGCAGGCCG
>WJOQ01000263.1 GCA_009618505.1 Clostridia bacterium
CCTCTCTTCTGTTTTGGGGGGAGTCCCATTCCCATCTCTATCCGGAACCAGTCTTTTTTTTGAAGGTATGCAGGGAAGACTAAAGCAAAAAAGGGAACCCTTTCCTGGTTTTGATTTAAGCTCCATTTTTCCCCCTAACAGATCAACCAACTCTTTAACTATGGGAAGTCCTAGTCCCACACCCCCGTGTTCTCTTCTGGTAGTTCCATTCATCTGGTAGAATTTGCTCAAGGTCAGAAGCAGTTTTTCTTTCGGAATGCCAATGCCAGTGTCTTCAACAGAGAACCGGATACTGGAATTACTTTCCTTGTCCAATCTTACCTCTACTTTCCCTTTCTCGGTAAACTTCAGGGCATTGGAGATTAAGTTAGAAAGAATCTGAGTCAGTTTTCCCTCATCGGTGCTGATCATTGAGGGAAGATGGCGGGGACAGATCATCTCAATCTCCAGGTTTTTTTCCCTGGCTTCAAACTCAAAACCAGAAATGATGTTTTTCACGGTCTCCTTCAGAACAAACTCCTTTTTCACCACTTTGGTTTGTCCTGCCTCAATTCTAGCCCAATCTAAGATAGCATTGATTAGCTGCAAGAGCTGTTCGTCACTGTCCCGCATCATGGCCAATAGCTCTTTTTGTTCAGGCGAAAGGGAGTTTTTTTGAAGAAGATGGACAGCACCATCAATAACGGTAAGGGGAGTCCTGATCTCATGGCTCATATTGGCCAGAAACTGCGACTTAAGACGATCAGCCTTCTGAGCTCTCTTTGTCTCTGCCTTCAGTTGTAAATTCACTATTCTTAGCTCTTTGGCATACTGTCTTATTTTTCCCTCGGCCTCTTTGGTTTTCTGGGTCTCTTCCCCGAGTTGTTTATTTCTTTCTTCCAGCTTATTGGCGTATTCCTCTATTCTTTCCTCTGCCTTCTTCCTGGCGGTGCTGTCCCGCATGATCCCCATGATTTCACGCGGCGAACCGTGTGCATCACACAGGAAAGCTATGCCGGTCTCGACCCACACTGTGGAATCATCCTTGCACTTGAGCTCAAGCTCAACCGTCTGTGAATCGAGATGTCCCATAGGCGTTCTCATTTCTTTACGCTTTTTCTCTTCAACGAATTCCATCATAGTCCTAAAGGAGTGAAGACCCAGAGTTTCTTCCGGCTTGTGAGCCACCATTTCCTCGGGGCGGTAACCCAGTAAGCGGGTCACGGAAGGACTGATGTACGTGAAATTAAGCTCCAAATCCGCGGTCCAGATGACGTCGGACATGCTTTCGGTAAGTAGACGGTAGTGCCTCTCACTCGCTTCTAATGCCCTCTTCTCCCTCTTGCGTTCGGAGATGTCTCTTACTATGGCTACAAAGGATACGGGTTTGCCAGAATTATCCCGGATAACGCTCGCAGAGAGTTCTCCCGCGAACACGCTGCCATCCCTAGTGATCAAGGTATATTCCACATTTCTGACAGAACCTTTTTCCAAGGTTTTTTTCATATTCTCCAGCGCGCTCTGTTGGTCTTCTTGAGCGATCAATTCAAGAGCACTCTTTCCGATTATCTCTTTCTTAGCAGAAAAACCATGCATATCTAGAGCGGCTCGGTTGCATTCAATAATGGTTCCTTTCAAATCGGTGACGGTAATCGCATCGGAGCAAGAACGAAAGATTTTTCTCAGCTTCTCTCTAGATTCTTCTAACGCTCTCTCCATTTGCTTACGCTCGATGATTTTTCCCAATCGCGCGGCAACAGCGTTAATGAGATTTCTCTCGTCCTTCTGAAAAGGTCCCTCCTCGCTTTTTGGTCTTTCTTCCAGGTAGCAGATGGTCAGAGTGCCAATTCGATCGTTCTTTCCAATGATGGCGGCACTCTGTTTCCAGATGGTTTCTTTATAGTTCTTGGTTTTGAATGTTTGGTGTCCTAGATTGATTTGAGTACCAGTAATTTCGGGATACTGCCAGGCAGGAGGAATAAGATCAACTGTTCCCTGAAGTATCTCCTCCAGCGAAATGCCCGGCTTCTCAACCAAATTAGAGATACCATAAAGACAGTTCAGTTCCTTTATTCGCTCAGCAATATCATCCGCCTTCTTTTGCAGTGCCTCTCGTATCTCCTTGCGCTCGGAGTTTTCGATAACGTTCCACTTACCGTTCTGTCCAATAAGGACAGTGTGATGGTTGCCGATCACATCTAGGATCTCAGATACTCCACACTTACCGAGGGAATAGGTGCAAAGGGCTATCATCGGATAGTTGCCGATGGTATTGTCTATCTTTTCTTCATAATCAGTCAATTGCTTCCGATCTTTTTTCTCGGGCCAGGCGGTATTGACGCTCATCCTCATACCATCAAATCCTTTGGCCGAAGCTTGGTCAAGCTTATCAATCCAGGCATTGCGGACCCTTTGCAGGCTAAAAGTATCTTTTCTAAGATACCATTTATGGTAGGGAACAATCTCTATCTGTCCTCTTTCAAGATATCGATCAAAGTGAGACAGGACTTTTCCTATCGCTTCCTTAGCTTCCATTTCATCAAGAGGTTCTGAGGTAACCCAGATGCATAATTCATTGTTTTGTAATCCTGCTTTGAAATAAGGCAGGAGAACATCAATTAGATCTTGTTTACTCTGGTAACATAGGCAAAAATGGGTTCCCCAGGGCGCATCGCCTATAAGGTCAATTCCTGTTTTTCTCATTTTTTCTTCCATCTTAATTCTCTTCAAGATAGTCACCGTGAGATCGGTGAAGGTAATAGCGTCAGTTAATGAGTGGAGTACGCTTTAATTTAGGCTGCGCTTCGAATCTTAGGATTAAATTACCTAACGGATTCGGCTCGCGATTTCTGTGGGAATGTGATTGTTCTACGAGGACATCAGGAGGTTATGTTTATTGCAACGATCTTCAGTGATAGGAGAGCATATCACGCTCTCTTGAATTATATTCTTCCTTTCCATTGTGAATCTAGAACGCTATCATTATAGGTGAATTTTGTTCAATGTCAACCCCCCCCTTTCCTGCAGAAAAATTGAAAGTAGATGCTGATTTTGGGAGCTCAGGGGGAAATAGACTGAAATGAGAAATTTTTTGGTAGGAAAACGGAAAGGAGAGGAAGGAATTTATAAGGATTGTCTCTTTATGACTACCTGAGATGATAAAAAGTAGGAAAAAGGCAATGCCTACCCTATTATGGGCGAAATAGTCCCTTGAATTTGAAAGGAAGCTACAGGAAAATTACTCTTGTTTTAGTCTCTCTATAAACTCTGCTATTTTCTTCTTTGAGATAGAAGTGGGGGTTGATATCCCTAATGCTAACCTGATGAGTCTCTTTACAAACTCGACTATTTTCTTCTTTGAGGCCTTTTCCACTAACATTTTCTCCAGTTCTTTGGCGATTTCTTTATTCCTTCTTTTAGTGGTAAGCCTAGCATATTCAACTCCACTGAAGATGCCGTAATATTTATCTCTTCCATAGACTACGAGAGCACAGCCAGAAAGATAAGATCTTTCTCCTTTCTCTCTCATTTTCTTCTTTAGCTTTTCCATCTTATCTTCATACTTCATCTCTAAGATTTTGACGGCATTGTAGAGGATAAGGACGGTAAGGATTCTGGCCTGAATGGAATTCAAGGTTCTTCCGGCAAAGTCCCTTATACTCCATCTTTGGGATAGATACCTGATCCCCTGATTCTCAATTGTCCATCTATCTTTATAGAGCCTATAAATCTTAAAAGGATCATCTTTAGCATTAAGAGTGGTAACATAGATTCTTCTTCTTATTCTTTTCTTATACTCATCAATAACAACTACACAATTAACTTTACCTAAATCCTTCTTCTTTCCTTCGTCTGTGTATCTTCTTAAGGAAAGTCCATTAATGCCACATAGCCTTATCTTCTTTTTCTCTTTCTTTCCTCTTTTCTTAACAGTTATCCATCTTTCCTTGAAGGTTGGCTCTACTCCATCCAGGTAGTACTCTACATGTTTGACAAAATCAAGGTCATCGTCTCTAACTAAGGTGACAAAGTCTATACCCCACCTATGTTTTAACTTCCATAAGAAGTGTGCTCCCCAATAGCCTCTGTCTAAGGTGAGAGAATCTATTATGTCTTTTACTTTCCCTTTGCCTAAATGTTTTTCTATTTTTTCCAAGATAGTAATAAGCAAAGCTCTCTCGTCAGAATTGATCGGAGCTAAGGCTGCTCCAATAAAGCGCAGTCTCCCTGTGGTGGTAACATTCATTAAGAGCTCCAGTTTATAGCCATATTTATACCTTTCTTCCTTTTTCTTGTATACTCTTCCCATTCCTTCAAAGGTTTCCCCGTAAGGAACCTCGAGCTCTACAGCATCGGCGACATACTCTTTTCCCCTGATCCACCTTTTATCTCTTAAGAGGCTTATGTGCTCATAGAAGGCTTTATTTGATTCATCCTGAGGAATCTTCTTTAAGTGGTTCCTCAGGGTTCCTAAATCTATCACTCCTTTTTCTTCTTTTTCTCTCTTCTTAATTCTTTCAATATTAAAGCCAATATCGGCCATGAGCTTACCATCCTGGATAATCTTTCCGGCTGCCGCTATCTTTCCTACGGCCATCAGTTCTTTCAGAATAAGAATTCCCAGAATAACGTTGCCCGAATAGCCATTATTCTTTCCCATTGTTATCGGCATTGTGGTTAGTATATCCCAGAGCCCACTCTCTTTTAAGAAATCAATCAGGAGCTCACTTGCTCCAAAATCACTTTCTATGACCTGGACTTTTTCCCCGCCAATAATAGCTTCTTCTATTTCTTTCTCATTTCTGAGCCATACCTTGAGCGCTTCTCTCATTTCTTCCTTCCTGTTTCTTTTCTGTAGTCATCTACTTCTCGACAATCTATATCTCGTATGTTCTCTAAAAGGGATCGTATCTTCTCATTTGTCTTTCTAAGGCGGGCTAATCTGTGTTGGAACCTGGCATACTCCTCAGCTTCAGCCTTTATCCCCTCAAGACTTCCCTTTTGTACATAGGTCATTCTCGTTCTTCCATCTCTTTTCTCAGAAAGATAAGGATATGGTCCATGAGGGAACCCTTTTTTGCACCTGCAATCCTTTTTGCCACAATAGTTAGCTAGAAAGACTAGGGAGGCTCTGATCATCTTCTTTGGTCGAAAAAGTGAGTTCTCCAATTTTTCCCGATCTTCTCTTAAGTTAACTATCTCCTGACGAAGGTTACTGAGGGCTTTTCTATCCATCATTATGATTATCCTATATTCCTATATAATATATACATATAGGATTATAGCAGAAAAGAAAGAGGGAGTCAATTTTATTTTGACCCCCTCTGGAATACTTACTGAATCATAATTACGGGAACTTTCAATTTTTCTGGAACCATGAGAAGAATCAAAAGATGGATCGAGAAAAATAGGATAGGAGGAAAGGATTTGTAGGGAGCAGTTATTAATAGGTTTGCATCTTTTATGTAAAAGGATGGTCACAATTTGGCAATAAAAGTTTGTTGAAACAGAGCTCTTTGTCAATCGAAAAGGCAAATTGGCTAAGGCTCATTTTGACATAGTCTGCTTTTAAGCTAAGATAAGAGCAAGTTCTTAAAGACTAATCAACCAAAACAGGAGGCAGAAAAATGAACAAAGCAGAACTGGCAGAGGAGGCAAGTGGGAAGACCGGCCTAACGAAAAAAGTGACACAGAATGTGATCGATGCTGTAATTGAAACAATTGGTGATACAATCTCCAGAGGGGAAAAGGTCACCTTGGTTGGTTTCGGTACTTTCCAAGTTGCAAGCAGGAAGGCAAGAAGAGGAGTAAATCCTCGAACAAGAGAGAGTATAAATATACCAGCAAAGAAGGTGCCCAAGTTCGTGCCAGGAAAAACTCTGAAAGAAAAGATAGACTAAAGGAGAATGCCGCTTGTGACAGGCCGGCCTAAAAAGAAAATGCAGCACACAAATGTGGAACCATGGAGCAACCAAGCTCAGCCAAAAAGGCCGGCGCAGAAGAATCAAGAGGATTCCCAAGGAAGATCAAGAACCTGGTAAAAAGAGGCTCAGGAGGACTATTGTGACGTTACAGCTATCAACTGGTTTTGTGGTGGGATTGGTCATAGGTGGAGTAGTGGGATTCATCGTGGGCTTTTTGGTGGGTGTCATCTCCAGCTTGAAGAAAAGTAAATTGACTGCAAAAAAGAGCCAAGCACAGAAACTCTTTAACTCAGCTATGCAGGAAGAAAACCGAAAAGGAAAACTGAAACTACTGGCACAAATTCTGGACAAGTATCCCCACAGCGAATGGGCAGACAAAGCTTTAGAGGAGGTAATGAAGTTGAGAAAGGAAAGCTAGAGCAAGACTGCCAAGTCCAGGATTGACATCAACTAAGAGGAGAAAAAGGAGAGAGCAGGTTCTGCGTATCACTTCTCTGGTTAATGTATACATTGCAGGCACATCATTAACTCAGAGTGCATCCGAAGCTAAGACTCACCCAAACACCATCCGACCATACCAACTGAAGATGAGCTAACCCAAATCTCAGCATTTGTCGATCTATTTGAGGGACTCTGGCGAATATCCTTGTTTGCCGAACAAGAAAGCTCACCATTTAAGAAAACTCAGATGAACAAATTAGTCACCAT
>WJOQ01000115.1 GCA_009618505.1 Clostridia bacterium
AATAGTGGGTGTTGTTACTATCAATATGCCAAGAATAGCTTATCTATCCAAAAATAAGAGTGAATTTCTGGAAAGATTAGGATACTTGATGGGTCTGGCTAAGAGTTCTCTGGAAACGAAAAGAGAGATAGTGGAAAAGAACATGCAGGGGGGTCTTTTGCCTTATACTAAGAGATACCTGGGGACCCTGAAGAACCACTTTTCCACTATTGGCCCTATCGGTATGAACGAAGCCTGTTTGAATTTATTGGGAGAGGATATAGCTTCTCCAGAAGGTAAGAGTTTAGCTGTAGAGACCTTAGAGTTTATGAGGGCAAAGCTTTCTGATTTTCAAGAGGAGACTTCCCATATCTACAATCTAGAAGCTGTACCGGCGGAGGGAGTTTCCTATCGTCTGCCCAGAATAGACAAAAGGAAGTATCCGAATATCATAACTGCTGGTAAAGAGGTTTCCTATTATACAAACTCTACTCTCTTACCAGTAGGCAAAACAGAAGATGTCATCGAAGCTCTGGAACATCAGGAGGAGCTGCAAACTCTATATACCGGAGGAACTGTATTTCATATATTTCTAGGAGAAAGGATGTCTTCCGGAGAGGCGGCAAAGAGATTACTCAAAAAAATAGCCTATAATAGTAGAATCCCCTATATTACTATAACGCCGACCTACTCTATTTGTCCTGACCATGGCTATTTGAAAGGAGAGCATCCTAATTGTCCTGATTGCGGAAAGAATGCCGAGATCTATAGTCGGGTGGTAGGTTACTTCAGGCCAGTGAGAAATTGGAATGAAGGCAAACAGGAAGAGTTCAAGCAGAGATTGGAATACAAAGAAAAGATAGCTCTGGAAAAGGATTTTAGTGAAAAGAGACAGCGCATAGCGTCCAGCGTATAGAGTTTTCATGATATTATGGAATTCAAGGGTTTTCAGAAGACTTCTCTGATTGAATATCCGGGCAAAATTGTTTCTGTAGTTTTTACGGCAGGCTGCAATTTTAGATGTCCTTTCTGCCAGAATCCTGAACTTGTGCTTAATCCTGATAGTCTTCCTTCCGTTAGTTCCAAAGAAGTAGTAAGCCATCTAATATCTAAGAAAAAATGGTTGGATGGTCTTTCTATCACTGGCGGAGAACCAATGATTTGTAAGGATCTACCCAATTTTGTCCGTGAAGTGAAAAGAGAAGGATTTTTAGTGGAAATAGAAACCAATGGCACTAATCCACAAATACTGAAGGATTTAATAGCTGATAAGTTGATAGACTACGTTGCTTTGGATATCAAAGCTCCCCTGGTATGGGAAAAATATAAGAGGGCAGCCGGAATTAATGATGAGGATTTGTTTAGAAAGGTCAAGGAAAGCGTAGAGGTTTTGTTAGAATTGAAGTTAGACATCGATTATGAACTTCGTACCACTGTTGTTCCCGGATTAATTGGAGAAGAGGACATATTGGCTATTGCTAGACAGATTAAGGGAGCGAAAAGATATGTTCTGCAGCAATTTTTACCCAGGACAACTTTAGATAAGCAATATGAGCGTCTAAAGCCTTATTCTAAAGAAGTGTTGGAGAAGATGAGAAAGAAGGCAGAAAGCTATGTAGAGACCTGCCAGGTTAGAGGATAAGGGATATTAAATAGGAGAATGAGATGCTAAAAAAAATAGAGTGTTTTCTTCAACCCTCTAAACTGGAGGAGATAAAGGATGAACTGGTGAAGATGGGTGTTGAGGGAATGAGTGTAAGTGAAGTCAAGGGTTTTGGAACCCAGAGGGGTTATCTTGAAGAAGAGAAGATGAATAAGAAGGTTAAGTTCTTGCCCAAAGCCAAGGTAGAGATAGTGGTGGATGAAGAGATTGTGGAAGAGGTAATTGGGGCTATCAGAAAACTTTGCGCAGCAGAGACTATTGGAGCGGGCAAGATATTCGTAATTCCAGTGGAAGATGCTGTGAGAATAAGGACAGCCGAGGTAGGAAAGAGCGCTATTTATTGATCAAGGAGAGCCAAATGAGAGGTGAGTTTAATCCCTGGCATATGACCCTGAGTCAACTGGATGAGGTGGCTAAAGAAATTAACCTTGATGAAAATATTCATCAAATTTTAAGGCACCCTAAACGATGTCTTACTGTTTCCATTCCTATCCAGATGGATAACGGAAAAATAAAGGTGTTTACTGGATTCCGGGTTCAACATAATGTCACTCGGGGTCCGGCCAAAGGTGGCATCCGCTATCATCCTTCTGTCACTTTAGACGAAACAAAAGCTTTGGCTATGTTGATGACCTGGAAATGCGCTGTAGTTAATATTCCTTACGGAGGAGCTAAAGGAGGTATAGTCTGTGAGCCCAGGAAGCTTTCCTTAAAAGAGGTAGAGAGACTGACCAGAAGATATATCAGTGAGATTATCTCTTTTATTGGCCCGGAAAAGGATATTCCTGCTCCCGATGTTAATACTAATCCCCAGGTCATGGCCTGGATTATGGATACCTATAGTATGGATGTGGGCTACTCTGTTCCTGGGGTAGTTACGGGAAAACCTATATCTATTGGTGGCTCTTTAGGAAGAAATACGGCTACAGCCAGAGGAGTAATGTTTAGTCTAATGAATGCTGCTAAGAAACTTAAGCTTGATCTTTTTGAAAAAACAATTGCCATTCAGGGATATGGTAATGTAGGGGGGAATCTAGCTCATCTTCTCAATGATGAGGGTTATAAGATTATTGCTATTAGCGATGTAGAAGGTGGGATTTACAATCCCAAAGGATTAAACCCTAATAAAGTATCGCTCGCTCTAAAAGAGAGTGGGTCTGTGATTGGCTTTAAGGATGCCGATAAAATCACTAATCAGGAACTCTTGGCTATGGATTGCCATGTTTTAGTTCCTGCTGCCCTGGAGAATCAAATAGATGAGGATAATGCCGATAAAATAAAAGCAAAACTCATCGTCGAGGCAGCCAATGCACCAATCACTCCCCAGGCAGATAAAATCCTGGAAGGAAAAGGCATTTTCATTATTCCTGATATTCTGGCTAATGCCGGAGGTGTTACTGTCTCTTACTTTGAATGGGTTCAAGGGCTTCAGGCTTACTTCTGGACAGAAAGGGAGGTTAATCTAAAACTAAGAGATATTATGCAGAAGGCCTTTGATAAAGTATATCGGATTTGTGAGGAAAGAAAAGTTACTATGCGCAAAGCAGCCTATATCCTGGCTGTAGAGAGAGTTGCTGAAGCTACCAGAGTAAGAGGTTTATACCCATAGGGTGAATCTAGGAATACATTTTGCAGGTCAGATTAGGAAGGTAAAGAGTAGGTGCACCAAATCGTTGTGAACGAATCAAATCAAGTCATTGCGAGCGAAGCGAGGAAGCAATCTCACATTTGTCTTCAATAAATTGGCAATGACAGAAAAGAAGGAATTCTTAGAAGAGAACGGTGCAATTTTTCTAGAATAAAAGTGGGTGGCAGGATGAGCTGTTTTTATTTGTTAACTTATTTTACTCAAGCAAAAAAAGACTTGACAGCATAGATCTGTGTGATATAATAAAAACACCTTTAAATAAAAGAAAAATATACAAAATTGCAAATAAAGTCTGCAATAACTTATTTTATACTGGATAAAAAACTATCGAGACGGTGATAGAAAGGAAAAGAACACTTTGATGAAAAAAAATTCATATAACCAGCCAAATAAGCAGTCTAAAGAGATTGCTATTTTAAATACGATAAGGGAATATGGCCCTATCTCCAGGACCAAGATTGCTAAAATCTTCAAATTAAGTGCGGCTACGATAACTAAGTATATCAATGGGTTAATTCAAGCGGGAATAGTGGAAGAAGATGGATGGGAGCCCTCTAAAGGGGGAAGAATGCCGGTATTGTTAAGAATTATACCGGAGGCTACATATGCCATTGGCGTTGACCTGGGTGGAGCTAATCTCAGGGTAGTGGTAGTAAACCTGGAAAGTAATATAGTGGCCAAGATTACCAAGAAGACCAATGCAGATGAAGGTAGAGACAAGGTTTTTCGGAGGGTGATCGATGCTATCTATGAGGCTATCGAGCACTCAAAAATAGAGAAAGAAAAGATTAAAGGAATTGGCATGGGGATCTCGGGATTGATTGATCATCAAAGGGGTGTTTCTCTTTACTGTCCTAATATAGAGGGGTGGGAAAATGTTCCTGTAAAGAGGTTAGTAGAAGAAGAGTTTGCCGTCGATACGTCTGTGGAGGATAGTTCAAGGGCTATGGCACTGGCAGAGCATTGGTCGGGTGTAGCTAGAGGCATAGATAATTTCATTTTTGTCAATGTTGGAGTAGGTATAGGTTGTGCTATTTTTATTCATGGGAAGCTCTACCGTGGTACCGGGGGTATAGCCGGAGAGTTCGGCCATATAACTATCGATGAAGCCGGTCCTAGATGTAACTGTGGAAACTGTGGCTGTTTGGAGACTCTGGCTTCCGGTCCAGCTATTTCCAGACGGGCAAGGCAGGCTATAAAGGAAGGCGTTGTATCTCTGATTGAAAAATTAGCTGAGGGAAAGCTGGAAAATATTACCCCAGAAATTGTGGTAGAGGCAACAAAAAGAGGAGATAAGCTCGCCTTCAACATTATGGAGAAAACAGGAGAGTACCTGGGAATAGGTATTGCTGATATGATTAATATTTTCAATCCTGAGCTTATTGTGATTGGTGCAGGAGTATCGCAGGCAGGCGATATCCTGCTGGAGCCCCTTAAGCGTGCAGTCAAAGCACGAGCCCTACAGCTTTCTTCTAGCATGACTAATATAAAGGTCTCGCAATTGGGTGATAACGCCGGAGCCCTAGGGGCGGCTATTATGGTATTAAAAGATATTTTCAGTCCTCTCTAAATGTTATTGAATGAAAATCAAGAAATCTTTATTTTTGACAGAGGAACCGTTGATTAAATTTACAAATCAAGGATATTAGAGAAAAGGAGATAGGATATATGGAGGTAAAAGCGAAAAAGGAAAAAAGATTAGCTATCAACGGAGGGAAACCAGCAAAAACCACACCTAATTTACCTATGTTTCCTGGGGGAATGGAGATCGGGGAGGAAGAAAAAAAAGCTGTTCTGGAAGTTTTAGACCATAAGTATCTCTTTCGCTATTATGGACCCGAGGATTTTCCTTCCAGAGTGAAGATGCTGGAAGAGGAGTTTGCTCAGAAAATAGGAATAAAACACGCTCTGGCAGTAAATTCCTGCACTTCGGCCCTCATAACATCCTTAATAGCTGTAGGTGTAGGTCCAGGAGATGAAGTAATTGTCCCTGGATATACCTTTTTTGCCTCCTGTGCTGCGGTAATCGCAGCTAAAGCTATTCCCATAATAGCAGAAATTGACGGGTCACTTACTCTGGATTCGGAGGATCTAAAGAAAAAGATAACTTCCCGCACTAAAGCAATAATTCCTGTCCATATGCGGGGAGCTCCCTGTCAGATGGATAGAATTATGGAAATAGCCAAAGAACATAACTTAAAAGTAGTAGAAGATACTGCTCAGGCTTTTGGAGGGAGCTTTAAGGGGAGAAAACTGGGTACTTTCGGAGATTGTAATGCTTTCAGTTTCCAGTATCATAAAATAATCACTGCCGGTGAAGGCGGTATGGTAGTTACCGATGATGATTTGTTCTATGAGAGGGCCCAAGGTTATCATGATACTGCTGCCTGCTGGAGGCCGGACCGCTTTGCTCCAGCCCGCTATGAGGGTGAGCTTTTTCCGGGAGTTAATTTCCGTATGCCCGAGTTAATAGGAGCGGTAGCTAGAGTTCAACTTAAGCGCCTTGAGGGGCTTATTGCTAGAATGAGAAGAAATAAAGCACGCATAAAAGATGCTATTGAGAATATAGGAACTCTCAAATTTCGTAAGCTTAATGATTCAAAAGGAGATACAGGTATTGCCCTCATCTTTTTCTTACCTACGATAGAGATAACCAAAAAGTTTGCTAAGGCTCTAAAAACAGAGGGTATAGAGGCAAGCTCTATATACAATAAAGGGATACCGGACTGGCATATCTATGCTCATTGGGAATTCATCATAAATAAAGAAACAGCTACCTCGGAAGGTTGCCCTTATAGCTGTCCCTATTATAAAGGTCCAGAACCCAAGTATTCGCCTGATATGTGTCCTAATACCCTGGATTGGCTGGGTCGCTCCATTCATATAGATATTCCTCCTCAGATGAAGGAGGAAGACTGTGATATGATTGCGGAGGGTATCCGAAAGGTAGCAGAGGCATATCTGTAAGCGTAGGTTTTTCTTATAAAGAGGAGAAAGGTAAATGATAAAGATAGATGTGTGTATAGAAACAGTATTTACAGAATTGCCTTATATAGAGAGGATTAAAAGAGTAGCTAAAATAGGTTTTCCAGGGATTGAGTTTTGGTTTCATAATCGTCGCTTTGATGGAGCCAATCTCTTTGAAGAAATGAAGGACATCGAGGCTATAGCTAAGGTTGTTAAAGATTTGAACCTTGAGGTAACTGACTTTGTGGTAAATTCTCCTCAGGGAGAAAACGGAGGATTGCTGGTGAAACCTGAGGATAGAGAGAAGTATCTAGGAAGACTAAGAGAGCTAATTCCCCTGGCTCATAGGCTCAGTTGCAGGAAGTTAATAACCTGCACCGGTAATGAAGTAGAAGGCCGAAGTTATGAAGAGCAAAGGAAAAGTGTCATTGATACCTTAAGTGAGGCCTCTAAGATAGTAGAAAAAGAGAACATAATCTTAGTTTTAGAACCCTTGAATACTCTGATAGACCATCCAGGATATTTTCTTGATTCGGTTAAAGAAGGGGCCAAAATCATAAGAGAAATCAGCCATCCCCACATTCGCTTATTGTTTGATATCTATCATATGCAGATAATGGAAGGAAATATCATCTCTACCATTGAGGAAAATATCGATATCATTGGGCATTTTCATGCTGCTGGTGTTCCAGGAAGACACGAGCTTTATTCCGGTGAATTAAATTATCCTAACATTATTAAGAGGATAGATGAGCTAGGTTATAAGGGCTGCATAGGATTAGAATATTTTCCCAGTATAGATTCTGAGGAGTCCTTGAGAAAAATGAAAGAGTTTCTAATGCATTCTGTTAGAAGCTCACTTTAAAACATTCTCGCAAAGGATCGTTGGCAAAGATATAATTTGGACCAGAGAAGGCGAAGTTAAGGTAAGATGTGAGAATTTTATAAAGGAGGAGAGGGTATGAAGAAAAAGTTTGAGCTGAAGGGTAAACAAATCTCGAGACATCTGGTGCATGCTGATGGACAATGGCGTACTAAAGCTTTGTTCAATGGGCATACTAACTCTTATGTTGAGACTGAAGGAGAAGAGTTTAGCATTGAGGTAGAGGGAAAGGGGTGGCTGGGGAGCGATATGTTTAAGGTAAAGCAGATCTCACCAGGCAAAGACTCTCTTCAAGTAGAGTTAATTCATCAATGTGGTTTAAAGGCTGTCCTGAGTTATGGGGTTGATCAAACTGGTTATGTACTTCGTAAAGTTATGAATTTTTCTACGGTTGGAGGTGCTTCATTATTGGTACGGCGCATAAACTTAGAACCATTAAAATTGCTTAAACAATCATGGCAGTATCCCTTTGATAGCCAAGAGATTAAAGAACTATCCGATGCTGATGCTACTTCTCCCAATGAGGCTACTGGTCAACCGGCAGCTACCAATGAGTTCTTCTTTGGAGTTGAGTTTCCTACCTTCTATGCCTATCCAGATGAAAAGGGATATCTACACCTGGATATCTATCCTGGTAAAAAAGTTACTCCCCAAACTAAGCTTATATTACCTCCTGTAGTTATTGGTGCAACACCAATGGGGCAAATGAAGATCTTCTTTGATCGCTACTTGCGTACATTACGGCCATTTAAAGAAAAGTCACGTCTTGTGAGCCGCCAGGATTTTTGGATGGATGTTGAGCCCACATATGAGGCACTACTTGATCAACTAGACTATGCTCATCGTCATATGGGCAAAAAGTATAATTTTATGCCAGATACGGTTAGCTTTAATTGGCTCTGTGGTTTAAGACATCCAAAGCAGTATCGGCTTGATGGATATATGCTGCCCAAGGATGCAACTCTTCATACAAGATCAAGCCAAACTGTCAAGAAGTATGGTGTGCGCTATGGCATTTATTTTAACCCAACAGCCTATGGTTGGGATGAGCATTACATCCTTGATTGGGCTCGCAAGCAGGGATTGGCTATTGCCAGCTACAAGGAACATGGGCGAGAAAAGCCAATGGGCCTTTGTCTGGGACATAAGGAAACTCGCGAAGTTGTCTTTAATCGAATACTTGAGGATGCGAAGAAGTATAATTTAGGCGAGGTTGTTTATGATATGATTTTCAAGGGTAGCGGATGGGACTGTATGGCAGAAGGGCACAATCACTTACCTGGATCAGGAGGACGTTTTGGCACCTATGCAGTGGCCGAGGCCTTATGCGAGCTGAGTGAGAGGCTTCGGAGAGTTGTGCCAGATATCTCCATTAACACTATGGCCTTTCATCTTCAACATAGCCCCTGGTGGCTCAAGTGGTTAGATGGTTGTCACGGAATAGCTGGAGATAATGAGATTTGTTATAAGGTTTATGCTCCTCGGATCCGGGATGCCCGGGTAGATGAAATTAGTTTTCTCGCCTATGATTATTATCAACAAAGGAAACGATGGCTACCCATTTGGGGTAATGATACGTTTATGGGATTGCAGGTGCGTCGAGAATTTATCGAATATAACTTCTTGCCTGAATATGAAGATCATACTAAAAAGTGGGAAGATGAGTTAGTAATGGGGATTGCTGGACATTTTTGCCAGTCACATATCTCCGGTGTGGATTACAAGATACTGAATGAGACGCCCTCAGGACTTGCTTTTTATTCACGAGTAATGAAGTGGGCAAAGAACTATGCTTATTGGCTTCTGGATACTGAAATGATAGGTGGCGATCCTGAGAAGGGAGAGCTTGTTGGCTGGGTACATCGGGATGCAAAAGAGGGCACGATTCTAACCTTGCGAAATTGTATGCTTAAGGATCAAGTCTTTGATCTTAAGTTAACCAAGGATATTATCTGGACTGATGATAATACTTCAATGGCACTGGCTATTATTTACCCATATAGACAGGATGTCCTCAGCGATCTTCGCATCGGTAGCCATGTGGCAATTCCGGTAGGAGCACATGAATCAGTGGTTGCCGTGCTTCTTCCTTATTCAACTTGGCCGGGTGAATTCATAGAGGGATGGCGACGGGATGATGAGAAAGGCCTGCTCTATAAGCCGGTGAAATCTTTTCAACCAAGTTGGCGTGTTTCTAATCTCAATGTAAGTGAGAATTTAATTGAGGGAGAAGTTGTCATTGATATTCCTCCAAATACTGAGAAGGCAACTCTACAAATCTACTTTCAACCACATTTTAAAGATAGTGTGCTTTATGTAGAAGCAGAGCGAGTGGAAGGTGAGACAAATGTACACAGGATATATCGACGCACGAGGTTTGGCAATGAACCAATGTGTAAACATTGTTGGGCTTTTGTAACTTTGAAATCAGGTGTTAATACAATTAAATTCCGTACTCCGCAGTCTGGTGGTCGTGGTAGCAAGTTGGGAATTTGGTTAGAAGGTGAAGTTCTTTTATCTCCAAAGAAAATAGCTTCAAATTTACCGAAGGGAGTTCTTGATTTTCCTACTCTTTATAATAATAAACAGTTTTTTTACTTTACGATTCTTGAGCCGAAGTAATGTCCAAAAGGTACTTTATTTCCTCTTTGTAGTGTATAAGCTAAAGTTTTGTTTTGGAAAGACTAAAATGGGGCCGAGAAAGGGGGTGAGAAAGTAAATAAGGGTGTTAGCTGGGAAATAAGAGGGAGAGTTTTAAAGGAGTAGGGTAGTAAAGCCTCTCCTGGAAAATCCTGATAGAAAAATAAAATCTGTTGGAGGAGTAAAATGAAAGAAAAGTGGCAAAGTAAGTTTGTAAAGATAGTTATTTGCTCAATAATGGTGGGGGTCCTGGTAGTTATGGTAAATGTCCCCGTGTTAGCGAGTGAAAAAGTTACCCTTAGGTATTGGACACCTTGGGGTGGAATGTGGCAAGAAATGCAGCAGGAGATCGTAGATAAATTCAATGAGACTCACCCTAATATCAAAGTAGAATTGGTACATGTGAGTTGGACGGGTTTCAGGCAAAAACTTATGACCTCTGTAGCAGCGGGAAGCGCACCAGATGTATCAACTATGTTTGGATCTTCCAATATGGCTCCATTCGCAGCTCAGGGAATTCTTACGTCACTTGATCCCTTTTTAAAGGATGACCCCGAGTTAAATCCTGAGAATATCTATCCGGGAGCGTGGAATCAGGGTATATATAAAGGGGAAAAATATGGATTAAGTTATGGAGGCGGTTCGTCAGTGTTGTTATGGAGTAAAAAGACTTTTAGAGAAGTTGGACTAGATCCAGAAAGAGCACCCAAGACATTTACTGAACTTAGCGAATATTCAGAGAAGCTATTTGAAAAGGACGAAAAAGGCAGAATAAAGAGAATAGGCATTTTGCCATGGGCAAGTATGTGGGGTTGGGACCAAAACTGGTTTTATGTTTTCGGGGGAAAGCATTATAATCCCGAAACTGATAAAATGTGCATTGATTCCCCTGAGAACATTGAGGCTTTGCAGTGGATGGTAAATTATGTTAATAAATATGGAGGAGCGGATGAAGTGTTTGATTTTCAACAGTCACTGGGAGAACAACCAGTGGATCTCTTTCTATCTGGAATGGAAAGCATGAGATTTCAACATTCATGGTATTTGTCTTATATGCACAAATATAGTCCTGATTTTGAGTATGGAGTTGCCCCCTTACCTGTGTATGGTAAACCAAGTCCTGAAAAAGCTCCGATGCTTGGGGCTGATGGAATTATCATGCCTCTGGGGATAAAACATCCCAAGGAAGCATGGACTTTTATGAGATGGATGGTAACTGAAGGAGAAACGATATGGGCGGAAATACAGGTGTTAAACGCTCTGAGAAAAGATGCTAACCTTAAATTAAGGTGGCCAGATTATGTTCCTGATGGGGTATTGCAAACGTATAACGATGTACTCCTAAGAGCAAGGCCTCCTCTTGATATACCAATAGTCAGTATATTGACGGATAGGATGACGGCAGAGGCTGACAAAGCACTTAGAAATCAGGAATCCGCTGAGCAGGCTTTAAAGAATGTTCAAAAGTTTGTAGAAAAAGCATGGGAGGAAGCTAAGAAAGGATAAAGGTTTGTCTCTCCTCTTGCCTTTGTACGACAAGAGGAGAGACAGGTAAAAAGCATCTTATGAGAATGAAAATGTTGAATTCAAGAAAGTTTAAAAAAGGATTAAGGAAAAATATAAAGGGTTATCTTTTTATTTCCCCCTGGCTTGTAGGTTTTAGTGTATTTAGCCTTTACGCTATCGGTTCCGCTATCTATTATAGTTTTTGTAAATACAGTGTCTTCAAGCCGCCCCAATGGATAGGCTTGGTGAACTATAGGACTATATTTACTGACGATCCTTTATTTAGCAAATCCTTGTATAATACTGCCTATTATTCCATTCTTGCCATACTTCTGGGGATAACAGTAGCTTTTCTATTGGCCATACTGCTGAATCAGAAGGTAAGAGGGTTAAGTGTATTCAGAGCTATATTCTATATACCATCAATTACTCCTATAGTAGCCTCTTCTGTGTTATGGCTTTGGGTACTTAATCAATACGGTCTTTTAAATATCTTCCTGAATTATTTAGGAATAAAAGGCCCTGCTTGGTTAACCAATCCGGCATGGTCTAAGTTTTCTCTTGTTTTGATGAGCGTCTGGGCATCTGGCGGAACTATGATTATTTTCTTAGCTGGATTGCAAGGGGTACCTCAGCAACTTTACGAGGCAGCAGAACTTGATGGAGCTGGCATTTGGCATAAGTTTAGGCATGTAACGATCCCTATAATGACACCGGTTATTTTCTTTAATTTAATTATGGGTATTATTGGCTCATTTCAAGTCTTTGTGCAGGCTTTTATAATGACCGAGGGTGGTCCAGCTGATTCTACTCTATTCTATGTTCTATATCTTTACCACAATGCATTTTCCTATTACAAAATGGGATATGCCGCAGCTTTAGCAATTATATTATTTGTAATTATACTATCGCTTTCCCTTATAATATTTTCTACTTCTAAGAAATGGGTACATTATGGAACAGGGAGATAAAAAGTGAAAAAGTACATTGTCCCTTATCAGTTGAGAAAAATAGTCATAAGGATGATTATATATTCACTTTTAGTTATTTTAGGTATTATTTTTATCTTTCCTTTAGCATGGATGGTTTCTACCTCTTTGAAAACAGATGTTCAGGTTATTCGCTTCCCCCCGGAATGGATACCTTATCCTATTGATTGGGAAAATTATTTTGAAGCCATTCGTTTGATGTCATTTTTTCGATCTTTAAAAAATAGTTGTATTATTGCTTTTAGCGCAGTAATTGGTGCTCTCCTTTCTTCTTCCCTCGTTGGTTATGGGTTTTCTCGTCTTGAGTGGAAAGGAAGAAACCTTTTCTTTGTTTTACTCCTAAGTACGATGATGATTCCTTATGCGGTAACGATGGTTCCTCTATTTATTGTTTTTAAAAAGCTGGGTTGGCTGAATTCTTTTAAGCCTTTAATTATTCCCAGTTTTTTCGGCGCTCCGTTTTATATCTTTTTATTAAGGCAGTTTTTTATGACCATTCCTATGGATCTATCAGATGCAGCGAAAATAGATGGATGTTCCGAGTTAGGGATTTACTGGAAAATAATTTTACCTCTTACCAAGCCAGCTTTGGCCGTAGTGATGATATTTCAATTTATTCTAAGTTGGAATGATTTCTTAGGTCCACTTATTTACTTGAATGATCCAGAAAAGTATACCTTGGCCCTTGCCCTACAGGCAATGAGAGGAGGACAATTTTATCTGGATTGGGCTGTTCTAATGGCCGCTTCTGGCCTTGTAACTTTTCCTATTGTAATTCTCTTCTTCTTTACCCAGAAATATTTTATTGAGGGTATAACCTTGACCGGGATTAAGGGATAAAAGACAAAGGAAAAACAAAGAATTACAAGGAGAGTAAATGGGGACTCCACCCTATGTTTTAAGAAAATAAAAAAATAGGAAGAATTCAGCAATGAAAAAAAATACTATTAATGAAGTTTTATCTGGAGTTAAATTTTCCTTAATATTTGATTTATATCCTCTCGTAAGTGAGTGGAGACGCATAAGCGGGGTAAAAGGAGAAGAGATAAAGTATGAAAGTGGTGATTATCAGCTTACCTTATCCTCACAAGAAATCGATGATTGCGTGGAAGCATGGCGTATATCTTTAAGGCGTAAGAATAATAGTTCTTTTACGATAGAAAATCTGAAGATAAAATCTCTTGTGCCTATGGTTGGAGTGTATAAGGTGTGGCATACTTCAAATATTAGTGGAGCAGATTTCACCACAGAACTGCGTTGGAGAATGGATGCAAGATCATGCGCAAATACATTTGAGCCACTTGTCTTAATGTTGAATAGTGATGGCATGAATTCTTGCACGGTGGGGTTACTTAATCAAATATATGAGACTAAAATAACTGGGGGTATGCAAAGGGTTAAAGAGTCAGGGTATCAGAATAAGATGTACCAGTTAAATTTTAGTCGATTCTATCCTGTAGGCATTAATTCCAGATTTTCTCATTTTGAAGATGCTATTTATATTTCTAAGAAAAGAGAAGATTGGTTTAACACTATAAGACATTATACGAGTTTTATAGATAAGAAAAGAGGTTATAAGCCTTATCCAATTTCTCCTATTGCAATCGAGCCTCAGTGGCATTCTTGGTATGCATTTGAGGAATGCATAAATCAAGAACAGATTTACAAACAGGCTCAGTTAGCAAAGGAACTCGGAATTAATACAATTATGATAGATGCGGGATGGAATAATTCCAAAGATTGGGGAGCAGTTAGTGAATCTGCCAGCATTTCTCCTAATAGGGAGACATTTCCTAACTTTGAGAAAATGGTAAAGGATATAAAGGGAATGGGAATGAAGGTAATGCTTCGTTGGACTCCGTTTCATTTATCCCGAGAGGTTGATAAACGACTCCTTGCAAAAACTGCTGATGGAACACTTCCTTATCCATGTCTTAGAAATCCTGAAGTACAGGATAAAATAGTTTGGGCTGCTAAAAAGATATTTCAAGATTACGAAGTTGACGGTCTATGGTATGATACGCTTGATGGGATAAATCCAGATTTAGTATGCATAGGAGGACATAAGCATAATTATGCTACATTGGGAGAAAGTGTAGATGAGATACTAAAACGCATAAGGAAAACAGTGAATGATATTAATCCTAATGCTCTATTGATGTTTCGCAGAAGTCATGCAAATATTAATAATAAACTATATCTTACTCATCTTTGGCCTGCAGACTCGCCCTTTGATTATGACAAAAACCGTCGTGAAGTTGTGGTGATGAAAAGCTATTCAAGCGGAGTGTTAACTCATGCTTGCTGTACTTGCTGGTCTCCTAACGAGAAAGATGGAGTGGTTGCTAAGCATCTGGCAAGTATAACATTGGCCGGAGTACCAAGTATATCCGTTGACTTGACCTCTATACCTCAAAGCCATAAACAGCTTATTAAGGGATGGTTTAACTTTTATAATCAACATAAGGAAGAGCTTATGTATGGTGATTTTAAACCATTAGTGCCTAATTTTCCTTCTGCAGCGGTAAAAATAGAGGGTAAAAAAGAGGCTTTTGTAGGTTGTTTTGATGTAATACCGGGGAGTATAATTTTTAGTAAGGCTTTTGAGAAGATTTATTTAGTAAACTGTAATTTAAATACATTAAATACTGTTTTGATGGATTCATTTAGTGGAACATTTTTTATTAGAGTCTTCAATTATGTGTGGAAAGAAATATTTTCAACTAATTTAGAATCAGCTCAGGGTCAATTACGAATCAACATTACCCGTAATGATTGCCCATACATAGTTGAATTAAAAAAGCTTTGAGATTTTTGCAAAATTAGGAGTAAATTTATAAATTTAGGAGCTATTTATGATGAGGATATTAGCTGTTGGAGCTCATCCGGATGATATTGAGTTTATGTGTGCTGGGACCTTGGCTAAGTATGCCAAGAGGGGAGATAAAGTCATTATGGCTATTGCTACTAATGGTGAGGTTGGTTCTACTACTTTAAGCAAGGAGGAGATCTCAAAAATCCGTAGAGAAGAGGCTCGAGCTTCAGCCTCTGTAATAGGGGCTGAGCTTATATGGATGGATTTTCCGGATGAGTTTTTATTTAATGATAAGGCTACCAGAATAGCATTTATTGAGATGGCAAGGAAAGCAAGGCCAGATTTAGTAATCACTCATCCATTAGATGATCTTTACCATCCGGATCACAACACCACAGGTAAAATTGTAAACGACGTTGCTCTTATGGGTACAATACCAAATATCAAGACCGAGTCTTCTCCTTGTACATGTACTCCATATCTTTGTTATGCAGATGCACAGGGTGGAGTTAACTTTTTACCCGATGAATATGTGGATATTTCAGATGTGTTTGAGATAAAGAAGCGAATGCTTTCAATGCATAAAAGTCAAGAAAGTTGGCTACGGGATCAGTACGATATGACTCTTTTAGAATTTATGGAGATAATAGCAAGATTTCGAGGTATCCAGACTGGTTGCAAGTACGCTGAGGCTTTTCGTAAAGTTAATGCTTGGCCACGAATTACATCTATGCATTTTCTTCCATAAAGTTTTGATAATGCGGTTTAATTTGGGTCCAATATTCTACATAACTCAAATGATGTGAGTAAGGTGAACTTTCAAAAAGTGTAAAATGACCAAAATTCTCTCAAAGAGTAAGAAACTATAACTTTTTTATAAGGTGGATAAAGAAACCATATGAGTTTTTAAGGTATCTTTAACTGTAAGCCAGGAGGTATGGATACCCTCATCAGAAAGAGTCTTTTCAATAGCTACTAAGAGATGATAAAGAAGAATACATAAGAAGATATGGGTTTGAACTCTTCTTTTTAGTTGATGAAAAATTGGTCCTTCACACAAAGGGCTTTTCATATTGCGGTATAGAGCATCGTCGTTTAAGCTCTCTAAATCAACAGAAAGGATATCAGATAGGGCAGTAGAATTGATGCAGCCTGGCATTTGGTGTTCTGATGAGGACGAGATAAGACGGTTCATTACCATAAGCAGAGTTAAAAGGCGTGTCTTTTCAGAAAAGCCTGTTTGTTTAAGAATCTCATCCATTTTGAGTTTTTTCCAGAACTGGCATCGTACATGGACTGGACCCGCTTCCCTTGCTCTTTCCATTTCAACTTTATCGGTATGGATACTAACGATATCGTCATCCTTATCTCTTGGGGCTCTCTTTTCTTGAACTTCGAAGGCTTTGGCTTTTTCTACAATCTTCTTTACTTCAGGTTCTTCCTTCTCAAAGGTCAACTGCCCCTTAAGGGCAGTCTCTACCTTTCTCGCCAGGATAAGCCATTCTTTTCTTGGTCTCTCCTTAAGGTGACCAAGAGAACAGATAGTTCTCTGGCGAGGCCCTTTAGGAGTTATAAGAGACTCAGCTAAAAGATAATTCTCATATACTTTATTTTTGGCCTTTTTAGTTGTTTCTTTTATATACATAGTCACTATTATAATACATATAGTTTTTTGTTAAGCCCTTAAAACTATATAGATTCCTTACTATTTTGACGTTTTTCAAAGAACGAAAAAAAGAAATCCGATAAATAAAGGGTTTCAGCTAACCCACCAT
>WJOQ01000311.1 GCA_009618505.1 Clostridia bacterium
AGTCAAGTATGCGATAGGAGTTGCTTCAGGCACAGATGCCTTAAAACTCTCTTTAATTAGCATGGGGATAGGTAAGGGAGATGAGGTAATAGTTCCTCCCTTTACTTTTATATCTACCGTGGGGGTAATTACTCAGATAGGGGCTGAGCCTGTATTTATAGACATAGAGGAAGAAACCTTTAATATCGATGCAGAAAAAATAGAAGAGGCGATAACAGAAAAAACCAAAGCTATAATTCCTGTGCATCTTTACGGACATGCGGCTCAGATGGAGAAGATTATATCTCTGGCAAAAAAGTATAATCTGAAAGTAATTGAAGATGCTGCTCAGGCTCTAGGAACAGAATGTCTATTTTCCGGAATTTTTTCTAAAGTGGGTTCATTGGGAGATGCAGGCTGTCTTAGTTTTTATCCCACCAAAGTTTTGGGAGCCTGCGGTGACGGAGGGATGGTCCTTACTAATAATGAGGAAATTGCTGAAAAGATAAGATTACTTAGGGCTCACGGTCTTGATGGCGATTATTCTTATTGTCTATCTGGATATAATAGCAGATTGGATGAACTACAAGGGGCAATTCTCAGGGTTAAATTGAAGTATCTGGATGATTGGGCAAACATGCGTCGTCAGAAAGCCCATTTCTACAATGAGTTGCTTACTTCTTTTTCTTCCTCTGGCCTAAAGATTCCTCAAGAAGCTTCCTATACCCGACATAATTATGGTGTTTATACGATTCGTAGCTTGCAAAGAGACCATTTGAAGGAATATCTTACAAGAAGAGGAATAGGGACGAAGGTCTATTATCCTCTTCCCTTGCATCTTGAGGAGATCCATAAGGGTCTGGGTTATAGGAAAGGAGATTTTCCTGTAGCAGAAAAGGCATCCAGAGAGGTGCTTTCTCTACCGATTTATCCAGAGCTGAGCCAAGATGATATTAAGCTGGTGACAGAAGAGATCGGGAAGTTCATAAATGGCAAATCAAAAGACGTATATAGTATGTCGTATGTCGCGGAAAAACCTTAAGACATAAGACACAATACGATATACGCAATACGAGACAGAGGAATGATATATTGGCAAGTTACCTGATAACAGGGGGGGCAGGTTTTATCGGCTCGCACCTGGTGGATAGATTACTAAAGATGGGTAAGAAGGTGATAGTTATTGATAATTTTGATGACTATTATGAGCCACAGATAAAAAGAGATAATATAAAAACACATCTAGATAACAAAAACTTTACATTAAAGGAAGTAGATTTAAGGGATAAGCAGCGCCTGGAGGAGATTTTTCAGTCTAATGGAATTAGTAAAGTGATTCATTTAGCTGCCAGAGCAGGAGTAAGAGCTTCCCTAAAGAATCCTTTTATATATGAGGAGGTAAATATAAGGGGCACTTTGAATCTTCTTGAAGTATGCAGGAGGTATCATCTGGAATCTTTTATTTTTGCTTCTTCCTCTTCAGTCTATGGGGCTACAGACAGGATTCCTTTTTTAGAAGAAGAATTGGGTAAACCCGTCTCTTTTTATGCTGCTAGTAAGTGTAGCGGTGAGATAATCTGTTATACCTACCATCATCTCCATCATATTCCGACTGCTTGTTTGAGACTATTTACTGTTTATGGCCCC
>WJOQ01000239.1 GCA_009618505.1 Clostridia bacterium
ACGCAAAACACGGGGAAAAGTTAAGCCGATTCCTTCGTAGACTTGAACTTGATTGATTCCTTCTGCTTCATATTCTACCGGGTCTTCGATGGTCAGGATATTCTTGTCCTCAGTATTGAGGGCTCCTATGGCTGCGTAGAGAGAAGTAGATTTCCCACAACTGGTAGGGCCGGTCATAATAATCATTCCGTAAGGTTGAGTAATAGCCTTTTGGTATTTCTCAAGGACATTCTTTTCCAGTCCTAATTTGTCAATAGTCAGGCCCATAAGTTGAGCTTTGTCGAAGAGACGAAGCACTACTTTTTCTCCATAACTGGTAGGTATGGTGGAGACACGAAAATCTATATCTCTGCGATATGCTTTGACTCGGAATCTACCATCCTGGGGCAGTCGGCGCTCGGCAATGTTCATTTCGGAAAGGATTTTTATGCGCGAGACAATAGCATTTTGCACCTTTTTGGGGAAGGAAGTCATAGGATAGAGAATACCATCAATTCTATATCTGACTCGTAGTTTTTTAGAAAAAGGCTCAATGTGGATATCACTAGCCCTAGCCCTGATAGCTCGAGAAAGGATTAAGTTGACTATCCTGATAATAGGCGCTTCTTCAGCTTGTTTTACCAGTTTGTCCAGATTTATAGATTCTCGTTCAGTAACTACTTTTTCTATTTCTTTTGCTCCTGCCTCTTTTGAATCACTAACTTCAGTAACCGAGTAATAATCCCCAATTACCTGTTCGATTTCAGAAGGTGTGCAGACAATAGTCTCAATATGACAGCCGGTGGTAGCCTTTAAATCGTCAATCACTAAAACATCCAGAGGATTAGATGTAGCCACAGTGAGTGTTTTTCCGGATTTAGACAGGGGGACTACCTTGTTTCTTCTGATTATTTTCTCAGGAACGGTTTCCATTATTTCGGGGTCTAGTTTATAATTGGTGAGCTTCATATGAGGGATTCCTAACTGCTTGGCTAGTCCTATTACTACCTGCTCTTCAGTAACTAATCCTAATTTAACAAAAATTTCCGAGAAATTTCCTCCGTTTTCCTTCTGGTAATGTTCAGCTTTTTCTATATCTTTTTCAGTAATGAATTTCTCTTTAAAAAGGACAGTCTCCAGACTTACTCTATTTGTTTTTGCCATTTTCTTTGCCTCAAGACGAAAAACGATTCTTCCCCCCGGCGAGGGAAGAATGGATTCTCTCTGGTTTGATGCTCACATTATATAGGCTGAAGTTAAACTTGTCAAAGAATTATTGAAGAGAATAATTCTTTCCCGTCCAAACTGGACAATATTGTTCATATCTCTCCTGCCTGGGTCATATGTGTTGAGCTCGCAGCAAAGGTTTGAAAGCAAGATCAGCAGAGATATTCTGAAAGCTCAAAAGGTGATTCTGGTAAAAGATCACTAACTTATATAGATTGTAGGCAAATTTTGTGCCATATGTGTAAAAAGCAAGAAACGCTGCAAGGGTTAACAGAAAAAGTTTTTAATTGCTCTGGGAACTCTCTACATAAGCAGATTGTGTTCAATGTCTTCCCCTGGATTTAGATTGGGCTTTGCCATGGAAGAATAATGGCAGGTTGAGTATCCTTTGTTTAGGATTGGACATTTTTATCCAAACGAAAAGGAATTTTTCTTAATCTTTCGCACTTCTTGACCGACGGATTTTCCCCTGATAGTCTTAAGGTATCCAATGAAAGGAAGTAAAGGTGAGACGGGACGATTTTGACTATTATTTACCCGGAGAGCTTATCGCACAGAGGCCTCTTATGCCCAGGGATAGTTCTCGTCTGTTGATATTGCATCGCCATAGAAAACAGATAGAGCACAAGAAATTCCATCAGATAACAGAGTTCTTAAAAAAAGGGGATTTATTGGTTTTGAATAATACCAGAGTAATTCCAGCAAGACTAAAAGGAAGAAAAAATCAAACCGGAGGAAAGGTGGAAATTTTTCTTTTGAAGAACAAAGGGAGGGGTATATGGGAGTGTTTGTTAAAGCCAGGCAGAAGGATTAAGGAGGGTACTCAGATCCTTTTTCCCCAAACGGAGATAATAGGGGAGATTGTAAATAAAAGGCAGGGAATAGGAGCTACGGTTAAGTTTACTCCTCCGGAAAAAGCAGAAGAAGTCTTGACTAAAGTTGGCGAAATTCCCCTTCCTCCTTATATTAAAAGGAAAAGAGGTCCCACCCCTCAAGATAGAGAAAGATACCAGACCATCTATGCCAGTAAAGATGGTGCTGTGGCTGCTCCTACCGCTGGTCTTCACTTCACTTCCTCTTTACTAGAAAGAATAAAAAATAAAGGAGTGGGAATAGTTGAAGTTACTCTGCATACAGGATGGGCTAGCTTCAAATCATTGCCCGAAAGAGAAGTAGAAGACAATAGCATCCCAGAAGAGTATTTCATAATCAGGAAAGATGCTGCAACAGTTATCAATCAGGTTAAGCAAAGGGGAGGTAAGATAGTAACGGTGGGAACAACAACCACCCGGGTTTTAGAAACACAAGCCAATCAATCGGGAAAAGTTAGTCCAGGTCAAGGCTGGACAAATCTCTTTATTTATCCAGCCTATGAATTCAAATTAACAGAAGCTCTTCTTACCAACTTTCATATGCCTGAGTCTTCTCTTATTCTTCTAGTATCCGCTTTTGTGGGAAAAGAACGGTTGTTAAGTGCTTATAAAGAAGCAATAAGGCAGAAGTACCGTTTCTTATCCTTTGGAGACGCCATGCTCATAATTTGACTTTCCCGCTGTATATGGTATGTTAAATAGCGTATAGCGTATATCGTATATCGTATTGCGCAATACGCATCACGCACGACGCAATACGAAAATAGGTGAGTGATTGCAATTTACTCTGCTTGATGAAGATGTTTCAACATCTGCCCGATGGGGAAAGATTTCTACAGCCCATGGTACTTTTGATACTCCCACCTTTATGCCTGTGGGCACTCAAGGAGCTGTCAAAGGTATCTCGCCGGAAGATTTGAGAGAGATGGGAATAGGAGTTATTCTCTGTAATGCTTATCATCTCTATCTTCGTCCAGGTTATCAAACCATTGCCAAATTGGGAGGATTACATTCATTTATGAATTGGCAGGGAGCGATAATTACTGATAGTGGAGGGTATCAGATTTTTAGTATTTCTTCTTTGCAGAAATCAAGCCAGGAAGGAGTAAGATTCAAGTCACATATTGATGGCTCTGAGCATTTTTTGACTCCGGAAGATGTTCTCAAAATTCAGTTTGCCCTGGGAGCAGATTTGATGATGGTTCTTGATGAGTGCACTTCTTATCCAATTACACACTCACAGGCAGAGAAGTCTTTAGCCATAACCTTGAATTGGGCCAGAAGAACAAAGCAAGCCCTGGCTAACTATCATAACAACAGCGGATTATTTGGTATAGTGCAGGGAAGTACTTTTAAAGACCTCAGAAAGAGATGTGCAGAAGCTCTAGTAGATTTGGATTTTGATGGCTATGCTCTGGGAGGTTTGGGTGTGGGAGAGCCAGCTTCTTTGAGAAAGGAGCTAATTGAGTTTACGACTAGCTGTCTTCCTTCCGGTAAGCCTCGTTATTTAATGGGAATTGGGACACCAGGGGAGCTTCTAGATAGTGTTTCTCTGGGCATAGACATATTTGATTGCGCTCTTCCGACTAGAATAGCCAGAAATGGTGGAATTTTTACGAGAAAAGGGCAGATATCTCTCAGAAATGCTGAATACAAGGAGGATTCCAATCCTCTGGATGTGGAGTGTGATTGTTATACTTGTAGGAATTATTCGCGAGCCTATTTAAGGCATCTTCTCTGGGCAAGGGAAATTTTAGGCATGCGGCTCACCAGTTATCATAATGTCTATTTTTTAGCTCGTTTGATGAAAGAAGCAGGTGAGGCTATTAAAAAAGATAAATTTGCAGGATTTAAAGATGAGTTTCTTGAAATGTACAACAATTCGTGAGAAAATAAATGACAGGAGGTTTATATGTGGGCAGTAGCGTTAGCTAGTAACGGAGAGGCAGCAGCACCGGCTGGGCTGGGAGGTATATTTGGAGCTCTTATGCCCCTTATGCTGATTTTCGTAATCTTCTATTTTCTTCTTATTCTCCCTCAGAGAAAAAAACAGAAGGCACATACGGAGATGGTGAAGAATTTGAAGAATGGCGATAAGGTAATTACTACCGGTGGAGTTTACGGGACAATTAGCAGAATCAAGGGAAACTACGTAGAAATAGAAATAGCCAGTCAGATCAAGATAAGAGTCCAGAGAAGTTGTGTTTCTCAATTAAGGAGAGAAGAATAGGCTAGAGTTATCAACTATTTTTGCTTTTTCCCATATTTGTTGTAGCCAGAGATTGAGAGTTTGTTCTCTTCTTTGAGAGAGGAAATTTTTCTTGAATTCTTCTTTTTGCTCAGAGAAATTATCCAGAAAAAGCTCTCTTGTATTTAATTCTAGTATGTAATATCCGAAGAGAAGGTCTAAGGGTTTGCTTATTTCTCCTTCTTTCAAGGAAAAAGCAGTCTCTATAAATTGCTGTCTATCTTCGGAACTCATTCCTTCTACCCAATCTGTACGCTTGAGAGATTCTAAGTTATTATATTCCAGGTCTAGTTTTGTGCTCAAGATAGATAGGTCTTCTTCTTTTGCCTCTATTGCTATTTGGTTTGCTATATCCTCGCCGATTTCTTTACTCTTTTTTTCGATTAGTTTTTCCTCTGTCTTTTCAGCTACATGCTCCAGGAGGGGGATAAAAGAAGACTCTCTCTCTTTTAGTTTTAATAGACAATATCCTTCTAGAAGTTCTAGAACAGAACTAATTTCTTCTGCTTTAAGAGAAAAGGCTATTTGATTAAATTGAGGTAGCCATCCTAAACCTTCAATTTCTTTTCCATTAGCGAAAAAAGGTGTAGTATTACTTCTGTCTGGATATTCCCTTATGTATTCTTCAAAACTAGTGCTTTTCTCTTCTATTTCTTTCCTGATATTATTTGCCTCTTCTTGAGCTAAAGCTTTGCTTTTCTCATCTTTCCACATTTGCTTGAGTGTTTCTTCTACCTCCTGAAAGGGTTTGACATAACTGGCCTTTATTCCAGTTAACTTAATTAAATGATAGCCAAAAGGAGTCTTTACTATTTCGTTTACATCTCCTACTTTTTCCAGGGAGAAGACCGCCTCACTGAAAGAGGGAATCATCTCATAATAGGTGAAGAATTCTAAGTCTCCCCCTTTTTCGGCTGAAGCAGAATCTTGGGAATATTCCTTGGCCAGCGTAGCAAAGTCAGCCCCTCCCTTTAGTTCTTTTTCTATTTCTTCTATTTTTTCTTTTGCTTTTTCATCATCGTCTGGATTGGCCGTATCAGCTATTTGAATCAGGATATGACTGGCTCTTCTTTCTTCCGCGATACTAAAGTAGGATAGATTTTCCTGGTAGTAACTTTCCAGCTCTTCTTTGCTAACTTCACTTATTTTGTCAGCGAAATCATCAGGCTTTATCAGGATATAATCCACCTTTACTTTCTCAGGGACTCTGAAATCTTCTTTGTATTCCTGGTAGTATTCCTGCAATTCCTCTTTTGTGACCTCTATTCCATCTTTATGCTTTTCAGGTTTTACAACAACATAGGAGACTCCTATTCTTTCGTTTTGCGTTATCCAATCGTTTTTTAGCTCTTCCTCAGTTGCTGCTGTACTGCTTTTAATCGCTTGAGTAAGCTTGTTTATAGCCAGCTGTTTTTTGATATCTTCTTCTACTTCAGAATAGAGAATGTGCCGATATTCAAGGAATCTCATAAAGGCTTCCTGGGAGCCAAAGGGTCTCATTGTTTCCCTAACTGCTTCGTTTAGTTCCTCTTGACTGACCTTGATTTCTGCCTTTTTGGTCTCTTGCCAGAGAAGCTCGTTTTTTACCATCTCCACTAAAACCTGAGACTTTAGATATTGCTCCAATTGAGGAGAAATCTCTTCTTGAAGCTGCTCCCGATATCTTGCGTATACATCTTGATAGACTTGAAGGAAATCCTGATAGGAGATAGCAGCACCATTCACCTCAACTAGCGATTCTTGGCTTTCTCCTTGAAAGGCAGAGCGTCCATACATAAAAGCAATAGAGGCTATGAACGCTATAGCGATTATCCATACTCCTGGCTTAATGAAATTTCTCAAGTCTTGCATTAACACAGAACTTCTCCCCTTTTACATACTTTGTTCCATTATTATGTTGAGTCATATTATACATTTTCCCCCAAGTTTGGCAAATTTCTTGATATTTCTTGACTTTTGTTTCCTGCCTTATTATAATGAGCCTATGTTTAAGGACATATTTAAGCTAAAAATATGGGGAGATAGCCTGGGGATAGATTTAGGTACAACCAATACCCTGATTTGGGCTAAGAAGAAGGGGATTATTCTGAATATGCCTTCTATATTAGCATTAACTCGTAAGGAGGGTAAAGTCCTGGGGATAGGAGAAGAAGCTAAAGATATGTTAGGAAAGGCTCCCCAGAATATCGTTGTAGTTCGTCCTTTGGAAGGCGGAGTAATTGCTGATTTTGATATTGCCCAGAAGATGATTGAGTGTTTTATCTCT
>WJOQ01000156.1 GCA_009618505.1 Clostridia bacterium
AAGGAGAACCTCCTGTCGATATATCTCCAGGTCCTCCAGGCCAGCAGGAAAGGCTCGGTGCAGACGAGGCTCCTTAAAGGGGTGTGCCACTTCCATAATCATAGTGCAATCCCGACTGGGAGGGTCCTCGGTTTTATCGTATTCAGTTCTTACGGCTATTCCTTTCTTCCAGCACTCTATCACTGATTTTTCCCAGGCTTCAGGCAGGGTTTCCCCTCTTACTGTGATAACTGGACAGCCTTTATTGATTTCTGTTTGACTCATATACTTATCCTGGATTCAATAATTTTTTTTACTATTCACCAAATACTATTTACCATTCACTGGTTAAATTCCTGGTCTCCTTTTGTGCCATTCTGTGTTTTGCTCATAGGCGTAGGCTATTCTCAGTATAGTCTTTTCGTCAAAAGGTTTCCCTAAAATCTGTAGACCAATAGGCAGGCTGTTTTTGTTAAATCCACAAGGAATAGAGATTCCAGGAATTCCGGCCAGGTTAGCAGAGATTGTAAAGACATCAGAAAGGTACATTTTGAGAGGGTCTTCTATTTTTTCTCCTAAGTTAAAGGCGACAGTGGGAGAAGTAGGGGTAATGATAGCATCAAAATCTAAATGCCTTATCAAAATCGTTTTTAATGAGAGTGCGCACTCTTTGTGCTTTTCCGTAATAGTCATCGTGATAGCCTTTGCTCAGAACATAAGTTCCCAGCATTATTCTTCTTTTCACCTCATCCCCGAATCCTTCTTGCCGACTCCTTTTATACATATCTATGAGGTTGGTCCTTTTTTTTGTCCGGTATCCATATCCCACCCCGTCATATCTAGCTAAATTAGAACTTGCCTCTGCGGTAGCTATCAGATAATAGGTTGCTACAGCATACTTGGTGTGAGGAAGAGATATTTCTTCAATTTGAGCTCCCAGTTCCTGTATTACTTCAGTAGCTGTGATAACTTTCTTCTTAACTTCTTCTTTTATTCCGGTAATGAAGTATTCTTTGGGAAGTCCTATTTTCATTCCTTGTAAGTCAGGAATGAGGCATTGAATATAGTCAGAAGCAGGATAATCTAAGGAAGTAGAATCAAGTTCATCTTTGCCAGAAATTGCCTGGAGTAAATAGGCACAATCTCTCACTGTCTTTGCAATAGGGCCGATCTGGTCTAGAGAAGAAGCAAAGGCTATCAGTCCATAACGAGAAACTCGCCCATAGGTAGGTTTTAGGCCTACTACCCCGCAGAGAGCAGCTGGTTGACGAATTGACCCTCCTGTATCCGAACCCAGGGCGAAAGGAACTTCTCCACTGGCTACTGCCGCAGCTGAGCCTCCACTGGATCCTCCCGGAGCTGTTTCTAAATTCCAGGGATTACGCGTTATCTGAAAAGCAGAGTTTTCCGTAGATGACCCCATAGCGAATTCATCCATATTAGTCTTACCTAAAAGAATAGTTCCTGCTTTATTCAGTTTGTTCAATACAGTGGCTGAATAGGGGGGGTAAAATCCCTTGAGAATATTAGAGGCACAGCTGGTTTCTGCGCTGTCTAAACAAAGGTTATCTTTTATAGCAATAGGAATCCCTGCTAAAGGTCCTACTTCTTCTCCCCGCGATATTTT
>WJOQ01000050.1 GCA_009618505.1 Clostridia bacterium
AGCAGAATTGCAGGCTTTACAAATGATGGAGAAAACCTTAAGAGAAAGTTACCAGCGATCAAAAGAGGAACTGGGAAAAAAGGAAAGTGACCAGGAACCGTGGGGAGCCATTCCTGGCAAAGAAATGAATTCACCCCCTGCAGAGAATGGGAAAGATGATGGATATAGTTTGGCTGAAGAGAAAGAGAGGGATTTTCTGGCAGATTTGGGCCTGGCAACAGGTTCCCTTCCTGGAAATACTTCTTCAAATTATGAAAAGGAAGAAATAATTGAGTTAGAAGAGAAAGGAGAACTAAGCAAGGTGGAAAGTCAACTTAGGCAAGGTTACTTTTTCATGAGATTGTTACAGGGCATTGCCGATACTTCTGATAAATCTGGACTTTCAGCAGAGGAGGCCTTTTTCTCTTATAAGAAAGAAATGATGAATAGGTTAACTGAAGAAAGAATACCTCTTTCTTATAAGGAGCAGATAAAAAAGTATTTCTCTTCTCTGGAGCCAGAATAAGAAAGGAAAAATAAAGTGCCAGACCAAGAGAGAATTAAGAAATTTCAAAAGCAAATAGAGGATATCATAAATGAAGTAAAGAGAATAATTGTAGGGCAGGAGAAGATTATTGACGAGGTGCTCATAGCTATTCTCTCTAACGGACACGTTCTTCTAGAAGGCGTTCCCGGCCTGGGAAAAACTCTCTTAGTGAAATCTTTATCCCAGGCTCTTGATTTGAAGTTTTCTCGTATTCAGTTCACTCCCGACCTAATGCCAGCTGATATTGTAGGAACCAATATTATTATGCAAGGAGAGGATGGGAGACGTTTCTTTGAATTTCAGAAGGGGCCTATCTTTGCTCAAATTATTCTGGCTGATGAGATAAATCGGGCTACTCCCAAAACGCAATCAGCCCTTCTGGAAGCAATGCAGGAACAGAAAGTCACTGTAGCCGGAGTAACTCGCAGTCTTGAACTCCCCTTTTTTGTTCTGGCCACCCAGAATCCCATAGAGATGGAGGGAACTTATCCCTTGCCCGAAGCTCAAATAGATAGATTTTTCTTTAAATTGAAGATAGAATATCCTTACCCTTTTGAACTAAAAGAAATTGTTAATCGAACTACGATTCAGGAGTTGCCCACCCTCAATAAAGTCATCGGCCAGAGCGAACTTCGCCAAATTCAATTCCTGGTAAGGGATATCCCGGTTGCTTCACATGTCCTGGATTATGCTACTCGCCTGGTACTGGCCACTCAACCTGGTTCAGGGTCAGCTACGCAAAAGGTGCAAAAATATGTTCGCTATGGGTCCAGCCCGCGAGGGGCTCAGGCTCTGATCTTTGCCGGGAAAGCTAGAGCATTTACCAAAAAGAGATTTAACGTCAGTTTTGCCGATATTCGCCAGATAGCCCTACCGGCTCTTCGTCACCGTATTCTTCTCAACTTTGAGGGAGAAACGGAAAGAGTGGACCCAGATGAGTTAATTAAGAATGTGATCGAGTTAATTCCGGAAAGAACCTAGTTATGACTAAGATACTTTTTGACAGCAAATTCTTGCATCAGTTGGATTCGTTAAAGCTTGTCAGCAAAAAGAGC
>WJOQ01000338.1 GCA_009618505.1 Clostridia bacterium
AATTAGGATTCTTTGCTGCTTTTGCCGGAATACTGGTTAGCCTGGAAGTGTTATATTTTTGGCCCAGCACGGGCGCGGGATACCTTCTTAGAACAATGGCCTCGGTTTTTCTTGGAGGAACCTCAGTTTTCGGAGGGATGGGGACCATTTTCGGAACCTTTATTGGATGTATTATCATCGGATCTTTAGAGGCTGGAATCATTTCCGTAGGGCTTATGGGATTTTGGACTCAGTTAATTTATGGTCTGGTTATAGTTATTTCGGTTGGAATTCATTCGATTTTGAGAAGAAGAAGCTGAATTATAAATATGTAAGGGGAGAAGGTGAGAGGGCGCGAGATACGAGATACGAACAACCAGATACGAGATATGCCGAAGGCAGGAGTCTAAGTACAAAAAAGGCAAGAGAGAAAAAATAAAAACACTAAAACATTATCTCAAACTAAGTGAACTTAAGTTGCAGTGGAGTATATTTGCGGTTCTTGCAGCACTATTTACATTGTTTATTATTGGAGATCCCAGAACTTTTCTTGCTCCCGATATTTACTATTCTTTTATGTCCACTATCCCCTTTATGGCTATCATGGCTTTAGCTTTAACACCCGTAGTTATTTGTAAAGAGATAGATCTTTCCTTTCCTTCAATAATGGGATTTTCTGCCTGGGTATTTTTGACCATATTTACGTTAACCGGAAATATTATCCTGGCTTTAGTGGGCTCTTTGATTACGGGTCTACTGGCAGGACTTTTAAATGGTATATTGGTGGTGAAAGTTGGTATTCCTTCATTAATAGTAACTATAGGGACGATGTTTTTCTGGAGAGGATTGGTTATGGTTTTGAGCAAAGCACAGGGAGGATCGCTAGTTCCTGCCAGAGACACAATCTTATTTAAGAGTTTAGTAGGTAGAATAGGAGGTGCTATTCCAGCTCAGGCTTTATGGACTGTTGGATTAGCGTTTCTTTTCTGGTTGGTTTTAAATCGACATAAATTTGGTTCTCATATATTTTTTACCGGAGACAATATAGAAAGTGCCAGAATGATGGGTATACCGGTAAATAGAGTAAAGATGCTCGTCTTTGCACAATTAGGATTCTTTGCTGCTTTTGCTGGAATAGTGGCTAGTTTTGAATTATTATATTATTGGCCAACCCTGGGAGAAGGGTATCTTCTCAAAACGATAGCGGCAGTTTTTCTAGGCGGAACCTCAGCTTTCGGAGGGATGGGGACTATCTTTGGAACTTTTGTTGGATGTATTATTATAGGATCTTTGGAGGCCGGAATTATTTCTATCGGGCTTACAGGATTTTGGACTCAGTTGATCTATGGTTTAGTCATAGTTATTTCTGTTTCAATTCATTCGATCTTGAGAAGAAAGAGCTGAACAATGAATAATGTAAAGGGAGAAGGTGAGAGGGCGCGAGATACGAGGTACGAACAACGAGATACGAGATATGCCAAGCGAAGCGAGGCGTATCTTGAGGAGGAATTCAATGGAGCTAAACAATGAGAAATTAGTACGAATGGTAAATATCTCTAAATATTTTGGAGAAGTTGCTGCCTTAAGAAAAGA
>WJOQ01000194.1 GCA_009618505.1 Clostridia bacterium
TTTGTAACGAGAGATACAGTCACTTAGTCCTATCTCATAGTTTAGCAAAATTTGTGCTTCCACCAGGATAATAGCTAGGGCTTTTTTGACTTCTTGACTACCTCGCTATACTTGTTTTTGTCTGGGGTCATTCGTGACTGCTTTGCGGGCTTCCTTTGAACTTCATTATTAACCGTAGAGCCAACATTTGACTTGATGTCCTTCTTCTACTTCAATTACGGGAGGTGCCTCTTAATGAATCCTTTAAGTATTTGGAGAAACTCTGCATTCCTCTAATAAAATCAGGAATCTTCTTCTTATTCTTATTCATGTGGGATAACTTCAACTTTCATGCATTTATTAGGATCAGTTACAATATTCATGTTCTTCACAAGTTCATCAAGACTCATTTTATGAGAAATCATTTTCTCAAATGGGAATTGAGATGAATATTTATTCATTACCCTAAGTACTGGACCCCAGTTGTTTCCACAATGAAATACACTGTAAATATGAACATTTTTGGAAGTAATATGTCTCATAACATTTAGTTGTACAGTCTCTTCTCTATCCACCCAATTTCCTATTTCTAATACGGTACCGCTTTTTCTTACCATCTCAAGTGCTTCAATAAATACCTCTGGCTCTCCTGCCGTCTCAATTACTAGATCAGGCCCTATGCCTCCCGTTAATTCTTTAACTTTTTGTATCCTTTCTTTAGGGGTTGTCTTCTCTGCATTGATTGTAAAGTCTGCATAAAATGTTTTCGCTATTTTTAGTCGGCGGTCGGCTAAATCTGTAGCTGTCATCATTCCTGCCCCTTGAATTTTTGCCATTATTCCGTGTAAAATTCCTAGAGGACCATTTCCAAGAATTACAACAGAGTCACCTGGTCCAAATCCTTCCTTTATTGCCGGATAAGGTTGTGCTGCTCTTGCTAGAGCACTGTAGGCAACTGCCATTTCTTCTACAAAAACTGCTACCTCTGTTGACATACCTTCAGGAATTTTAAATAGTGTTGAATTGGGGAAGATATACATATACTCAGCAAATCCTCCCCTCAAGTGAGGTGGTACATCAACTGTCGGGTGGAGTCCGTATGCCATAATTTGGTTTTCACAAGTTATGTTGTCGTACTGATTTTTACAATACCAGCATTTTCCACAATTTACTTCGACTGCTACAGCTACCCTGTCCCCTACTTTTAATGTCTTACTATCAGCTTCCATGGATTCTGCAGCATTGTCTCCAATCTCAACTATTGTTCCTATCATTTCATGTCCATCTACAAATGGAAACAGAGATTTTCCACGAACCCTTGTTGAATCACCCTTAAAAATGTGCTTATCCGTTCCACAAACACCGCACATTTCTATTTTTATTATAGCTGCATCACTATCAATTTTAGGGTAAGGATATTTACGAATTTCCATAACACCGGTTTTCACCATTACGGCTGCTCTTATTTCTTTCGGTTTCTTAAATATCATAGATTCATCCTTCCTTTCCGGTTTTTCCTATGCATTCTTGTTTCTTCGTACAGAGAATTTTTCTTGATTAAATCAACTAATTTTCTGAAGGGAAGCTCCCAAAAGAAGACTAATCTTTCGACACTTCTCTTCTTGAAAAACCTTCCCTTATCTCCCAGCTAACGACCTACCTCTTTTCACCTCCCCTCTGGCCTTATTTTAGCTTTTCCTCTTGACTAACTTCCACCCAATAGCGAGAAAGGACTATAACTAAACGTTTTTGGCAAAAGCATCGAGTTTTTTAAAGAAGTCATTAAAGATTTCTCCAGCTGTAACCTCAAGGCAAACTTCTATCATCCTTTTTGTAGGTTCATGTTTATATTCGAGTTTCTGTGTCAAGCGAGGCGCTGGTAGACTTTCATAGAATCCCCAATCAGGGTTAATCAGAGTTCCAATGGCTGGGGAATCCCCGTAAACCCACCACTGGCGTGGTGTCGGTGTATTTATCCTCCATTCCTTGAATAGGGATGTTAGGTAGTCACCGATAGCTCCTTTTCCCATAACGAAACGCTCCATTTCAGCGACACCCACACGCATCATACGATATGTTCCCCGGGGATATTGAACTAATGGTATATTGGATTGGAACACCACATCGGCGGAAATCCAATCGTTACCCGCGTTAAACTCTGGTCCTCCAGTGGGCCACCAACCACCCCCGATCCAGAGAGTCACTGTGCCTTGTGCAATACTCGATTCCATCAAATATGCTGAGGCCATATCAGTCAGGGGTCCAAGGTAGGCTATATAAAGAGGATCGGTTTCGTCTTTTGCCAAAGCTCGTTCGATGATGAATTCGGCACCTTCGGATTTCTGAGGAACTTTAGGATCCCGCATAGCCATAGGACAACCTTTCAGAATGGGTACCCTATTTTTCATCTCAAGAAGATCAAGTAAATGTAAAATTTCCCGATAGCTTCTTTCCATACTATCGGCACACTTTTTTGTACCGTAATGAGCAGCAACTATTCCCTCAACTTTGAGCTCTGGCGATAATAGTGCATGGACGATGGCCATCTGGTCGTCAATTTCGTTGCAGGCATCAGTATTTATAATGACTCGATATGGTCGTTGTGATGTAGATTTACCACCTAATAACATTTTAGTTTCTCTATTTTTTATAAATACTTATTTTTTCTGAGATAGCAGTCCACCAATCTTTCCTACTTGCCTAACTATATCCTCAAGTCTATCCTGCTGTTTACTGTCAAATGAAGCTCGTAAAATGACAGCCAGGCTATTCTTTATTTCGGCTGTTCCCTCGTCATTTATATAGGCCATCCTTAGCCTCCTTCCTGCTTACCTTTTGATGGACCATGATAGCTTCAAATTATCCCTTCAAAGCACCGGCTGTAATACCTGTAACGAAGTATCGTTGAAGTGAAAAAAATATAATAAGAACTGGCAGAATGGAAAGGATGGTTCCTGCGGTTATCAGGGGATAAGAGGATGAGAACTGACCCTGGAAATACATCATTCCCAGAGGAACGGTTTTCCATTTTTCTGAGTGGATAAAAATGAGAGCCATCAAGAATTCATTCCATGTAGCCAAAAAGTCTATGATAAACAGAGCAGCTAAAGCAGGCTTTGCTAAAGGCAGGAGTATTCGCAAGTAAATCGTAAACTCAGAACAACCATCTATACGAGCAGCATCAATCATATCCGTAGGGATAGTTCGGAAGAAACCGCGGCAAATCAATATCTGGAGAGGCAGACCATAGGCTATATAAGGGAAAAAAAGTGCTCCTAATGTATTCAAAAGATGCATTTTCTTAAGCATAATACTTACAGGCAATAAAATAATGTGGATCGGGATCCCTAATCCCAGGAGAAAAAATAAGAAGATGGTATTTCTCAAACGGAAGTTGTATTTGGCTAGGGGAAAAGCAGCTAACGAAGCCACGAAAATTCCTGCCGGAACTTTGGTGAAGCATATAATCAAACTATTCCTATAGAAAATATTAAAATGTCCTGTTTCCCAGGCTTGAAGAAAATTCTCCAGATGGATTTCTAAGGGAAGGGCAAAAACTCCCTTACTGACTACTTCCATTTGAGTTTTGATTGACGTAAGAACCACAATTAGGAGAGGAAATAACCAGAAGATTGCTAATAGGCTCAGGAATATATAAAGCCCTACATTTCTTTCTTTGCTCCTTAACGATGTTGTCTGAACTGCTTCAGATTTTCTGTAATTTTTCATATTCTCACTCTGTTTCTCGTTGTTAATCATCTTCTTGACATTAATCTGACGTATGGATATGTTATTAGTAAAACGATACAAGCCATTATGAAGGCAATGGCTGAGCCATATCCTGCGTTATGGTATAAAAAAGTATTAAAATACATCCATGTTGCTAGAACTTGTGTGCTACGAGCTGGCCCCCCCCAAGTCATGATGTACACTAAATCAAATATTTTTAGGGAAGTGGCAATAAGCAAACAAGCTACAATGATAAACATTTCTTGAAGTAATGGAATAGTTATGTACCGGAAGCATTTAAAGCTACCTGCCCCATCAAGTTGAGCTGCTTCGTAAAGCTCCTTTGGAATACCCTGAAGACCTGCCAAAAATAATATCATGGAAAATCCAGTACTTTGCCAGATAGCGGTTATAATGACGCAATACAATGCTGTTTGACGTTCTGCAAGCCAACCATGGGTTAAGGAAGATAATCTAATTATTCTTAGAAATTCATTGAGTGCTCCAAACGTTGGATTGTATATCCAGACCCAGATTATGCCCACCGATACTAACGGAAAGACTGCGGGTGAATAAAATATGGAACGAAAAATTGTTCTTCCAGTTATCTTCCGATTCAAGATGGAGGCTAGCGTTAACCCTAAACTAATTGGAATAGCAAGTATAAAAACTATCCATATCAGATTGTTCTTGAGAGCCGAAAGAGAAATAGGATCTTTAAAGAATCTTATGTAATTTTTAAAACCAATGAATGTCCAGTCGGAAGATAATCCATCCCATTTATGTAAGCTGATAACAAATGAATCTATTAGCGGGTAGGTCATGAATGCAATGTATATCGCTAAGGCTGGCAGCAGAAACCAATAGGGTGCACAAATGTGACAAATAAATCTTATAACTCGCCTACTATTCATATTCTCAAAACCTTGGCAAAGAGTTAAGCAAAAAATTGAGTTGCTAGCCCCTTCTCAAGTGAAGCTAGCAACTCACACAGGCAAGATAAATCACTGATCTTTGCTAGACCCTATTCTTCTTTATTTTTCCACTCAATCACTGCTTTCTGCATTCTCTTGACAGCTTGCTCTGGAGTTATTTCTCCCAAAACTATTTTGTCCTGTAGCTCAAAGAAGGTGTGTAACAGTTCAGACTTAAGGGCTTGATCTGTTAGTTTCCAGATTCCCACATATTCTAGGGCTTTTCTCCATTTATATGAGCTTGGCAGTTCTTCTTTATCAGGAGCCACTCCTATAGTAGCTGTACTTGCAAATGCCTTCCCATATTCCCTATTCATCAATTCTGGCTGCACTAACCAGTTTATAAGTTCTGCTGCTTCATCTTTATGTTTAGAAGAAGCAGAGATCATAAACTGTTCTGGAAAACCTGCTACTCTAAGAGGTTTGTGATCAGTAGGGTGGATAAAGAAATCAAAATTATGGACATCCTGTCCATCGGCTTTAAATACAGTCTCCATCCAGTTTCCTTCAAAAACCATCAGAGCTTTCCCTCCATACATAGGCATTCTGGCATCATCAGGGCTTAGAGGCAGGAAACCGGGAACAATCCATTGATCAACCCACTTCTTAAATGTTTGGTATGCCTTAACAACCTCTGGACGATCCCAATTAGTCTCCAGACTAACTAGCTTATCGTGCAATTCGGGACCGCAGCGCACTTCTATAAGGTAATCTAACAGACGCATCGTCATCCACCCATATTTACCCGCAAGGGAAAGAGGATATATTCCTGCAGCTTTTGTTTTCTCGCATAAAGTCTCTACTTCCTCATAGCTCTGGGGTTCTGACAATCCAAGTTTATTCCATAGATCAACTCGATACCAGAACGACATTCCCTGAAGTGCATGAGGACAACCCCAGACTTTACCATTTCTCGTTATCAGTTGCTTTGCCCATGGAAGAATCATCTCATCCCAGTTATACTTTTCCCAATATCGTTCCATAGGTTCAACAGTCCTTGCATCAATGAAAAACCCCGCTAACTCTCCACCCCACTCAAAGAAAATATCTGGCGCAGTTCCCGATCCTATTGCAACCTGTAGTACTTCTTGATAGGTCCCTGCTCCTGTCCCTGCACATATCTCATGTGAAATTTTGATCCCGGGATGAGTTCCCTGGTACTCTTTAAACACTCTATCAAGATGTGTCTTCCGCTCTCCACCCCATACAGTAAGTATCCTTAATTCGGTGGTAGCAAAACTTGCCGTACACATCACCACCAACCCGACCGCAACACTTAAAGCTATCCACTTTTTCATTTTTATCTCCTTAACTTAATTTTTTTTGATTCAATTTTCTTGTATACTTTCCCTTATTCCCCAGCCAATAGACCTGTTTAGGTTTTCACCTCCTTCCGACCTTATTTTTAGCTTCTTAATTTTCTTATAAATACCTATGTTCCCTCCGAGCAAAGGAGCCTGCGGACCAGACCGTCAGGGTACGGAATTGTCCGCAGGTACAGGTTGCCATTTTCCCTGATATTCCCATAGGCTCCTTTGCAAAATAAATAAAAAAAGGATAGGCAACGCATAAAAGCATTACCTATCCTTTGAAGTTTACCTTTTTGGGGGAAGAGATCTAACTTAATTTTTCTCTCCTTACCAGTTAAATTTTAGCCTCCCCCTTTTAAAAAAAAAGGGGGTAACAATCTCGCCGGCAACCTGTAAGTAAATCCGTCAAGACCGCCACCCCCAACCATACTGGAATGCACCAATAAACACTCCAGTATGGTGAGAATGCAATCTCTCCCTTAA